>JACIWU010000076.1 GCA_014360805.1 Chloroflexota bacterium | reverse complement strand
GGGGGTTCAGCCCCGCGCAACTCGCACCCGCCCGTCTCACGCCTGGCGGTATTCGCCGTCCACTACGTCCTCGGGGCCCTTGTCCTGGTCTCCGCCAGGCTCGCCCTCCGGCGGCGGGGTCCCGTCCGACTGGCTGTACATGGCCGCGCCCACCCGCTGGAGCGCCTGGGCCAGGTCTGCCGTCTGCGCCTGAATGGCGCGAATGTCCTCGCCAGCCATGGTGGCCCGCAGGGTGGACATGAGCCGCTCCACCTCGGCCTTGTCGGCAGTCGCAACCTTGTCGCCCGCGTCGCGCAGCAGCCGCTCGGCGGAGTAGATGGCGGAATCGGCCTGGTTTCGCGCCTCCACCAATTCCTTTTTGCGCCGGTCCTGCTCAGCCGACTGTTCGGCTTCGCGAACCATGCGCTCTATGTCCTCTTTGGACAAGCCGCTGGAAGGCTGAATGCGGATGTTCTGTTGGCGGCCGGTGGCTTTGTCCAGCGCGGTTACGCTCAGGATGCCGTTGGCGTCAATGTCAAACGTAACCTCAATTTGCGGCACGCCACGCGGGGCCGGCGGGATGCCGTCCAAGATGAAACTGCCCAGGGACTTGTTGTCGGCTGCCATGGGGCGCTCGCCCTGGAAGACTTTGATCTCCACGCTGCGCTGCCCATCCGATGCGGTGGAGAAGATTTGGCTCTTCCTGGTCGGGATGGTGGTGTTGCGCTCAATGAGCGGGGTCGCCACGCCGCCCAGGGTCTCAATGCCCAGGGTAAGCGGCGTAACGTCCAAGAGCAGCACGTCCTTGACCTCGCCGCCCAGGACGCCAGCCTGGATGGCGGCGCCGATGGCCACCACCTCGTCGGGGTTCACGCCCTTGTGCGGCTCGCGCCCGAAAATCTTGCGCACCGCCTCCTGCACGGCGGGCATGCGCGTCTGGCCGCCCACCAGCACGACCTCGTTGACTTCTTCGGGGCGGAGTTTGGCATCGGCCAGGGCCTGCCGCACCGGCCCGATGGATCGTTCTATCAGGTCGGCGGTCAGTTGTTCCAGCCGCGCCCGCGACAGGGTCATCACCAGGTGCTTGGGGCCCGATGCGTCGGCGGTGATGAACGGCAGGTTGATTTCGGTCTGCAGCGTGCTGGACAGTTCTATCTTCGCCTTCTCGGCGGCTTCCTTGAGGCGTTGCAGCGCCATGCGATCCTGGCGCAGGTCAATCCCCGTGTCCTTCAGAAACTCCTGCACCACCCACTCTATGATGCGCTGGTCAAAGTCGTCGCCGCCCAGGAAGGTGTCGCCGTTCGTGGATCGCACCTCAAAGACGCCATCGCCCAGGTCCAGGATGGAGATGTCAAACGTCCCGCCGCCCAGGTCGTACACGGCGATTTTTTCGTCCTTCTTCTTGTCCAGGCCGTAGGCGAGGGACGAGGCAGTCGGCTCGTTGATGATGCGCAGCACTTCCAGGCCAGCGATGGTGCCCGCGTCCTTGGTGGCTTGGCGCTGGGCGTCGTTGAAGTACGCTGGCACCGTGATGACGGCCTGGGTGATGGTCTCGCCCAGGTAGGCTTCGGCGTCGGTCTTGAGTTTTTGCAGGATCATGGCCGAGATTTCGGGTGGCGAGTACTCCTTGCCGCCCATGTGGACGCGGACATCCCCGTTGGGCGCGGCCGAGATCTTGTAGGGCACCACCTTCATGGCGCGCTGCACCTCGGGGTCGTTGAACTTGCGCCCCATGAAGCGCTTGATGGAGAAGATGGTGTTCTCTGGATTGGTAACGGCCTGGCGTTTCGCCAGTTGGCCGACCAGCCTTTCGCCGTTCTTGGCGATGGCCACTACCGAGGGAGTCAGTCGGCTGCCCTCCGCGTTGGGAATGACAATCGGCTCGCCGCCTTCCATGACCGCGACAACCGAGTTGGTGGTGCCCAAGTCAATGCCGATGATTTTGCCCATGTTTTCTCCTTGAAAAAACGTGTCTCGGAAGCCCAACGGGGCGCGGGGATGCCGCCGCGGGGCTATTCCTGCGGGGTCTCCGCGCCCTGCGCCTGCGATGGGCCTTCGGCGCTGGCCTTCGCCTCCGCGGCGGGCGCGACGGGCCGTCGGGCCACGCGAACCAGCGTCGGGCGCAGGACGCGGTCGCCGAGTTTGTAGCCCTTCTGCACCTCGACCACGATCATGCCGTCTTCCACATCGTCGCACTCTTCGTAGCCGATGGCCTCGTGCTCCGTCGGGTCAAACTTTCGGCCGTTGATCTGGATGGGTTGCAGGCCCTCCTTCTCCAGAATCAGTTGCAGTTTGCGGTGCACCAGGGCGATCCCGTCCAGCCACGTGAGTTTTTCCAGGCCAGACGGCAGCGACTGGAAGGCCCGCTCAAAGTCGTCCAGCACGGGCAGCAATTGCACGATCAGGTTCGCGTTGCCGCGGCGGATCAGTTCCTGCTTCTCCTGTTCGGCGCGACGCTTGTAGTTGGCGTAGTCGGCGCGCGAGCGAAGGAGTTGATCCAGATAGTCCTTCGCTTCGGCCTGCGCCTTTTCAAGCGCCTGGCGCAACAATTCCTTCTCGTCCGCCTCGGCCGCGCCCGTCGGGGCGGTCTCCTGTGCCGTGGGAGCGGCGGGTTCCTCTGCCTGTTGCTGTGTCTCGTTGGTCTTCGCGTCTTCAGCCATGATTCTCACCCCTTCCACGTCTATGTCGCATTGCGCAGGCAAATGTGCTGTGCTCCTGCGGTTAGAGCAGGCCGCAGGGCATGGCCCATTCGGGCCGATGCCCTCGGCCCTAGTATCCATACCATTCGTACATCAGGTCGCCCATGAGTTCGGCCACGTAGCGCACGACCGAGATGGCATGGGCGTAGGGCATGCGCGTGGGGCCGACGACGCCCAGCGCCCCGCCGACCCTGGACTCGCCCCCGTAGCGCGCCATGACCACGCTGCAATCGCTGAGTTCATCCCAGCGCCCCTCGCCGCCGATAATCACCTGGACGCCGCCGCGCTCCATGACCTCGGCCAGCATCTCCTCAAAGAACATGCCGCGCTCCAGCAAATCCACGACCTGTTTCAGCGAGCGGGCTTCGCGGAACTCGGGGAGTTCCAGGATATAGCCCAGCCCATCGCGGTAAATCTCCTGCGACATCTGGCGGTCTTCGTGCGTCATGATGTCGCGGACAATCTGGGCGACGCGGGCTTCCAGCGGTTCGGCGCCCGCCACGTCGGGCCTGATGCTGTCCACGGTGAGGCCCGCGTACAGGTGGTTCAACTTCCCCGCGATGGCGCTCAGGGTCTCCTGCGTGTAGGGCGCGTCCAGGGTCAACACCTGCTGCTTGACCAGCCCGCCCTGGAGCACCAGGATGAGCAGGGCGACGGTCTCGCGCAGGGAGATGAGTTCCAGGTGCTTGTAGCGGCTCTGGGGGGTGCGCGGCGGGGTTACCAGCGCCGCCGAGCGGGTCTGCCGCGCCAAAACCGACGCCGACAGCCGCATCATCTGGTCCATCTCCGCGTGCACCTGATAGAACTGGTGGCGGATGGTGAGCCGCTCTTCCAGCGGCAGTTCCACCTGCTGCATCAGGTACTCCACGAAGTAGCGATAGCCTTTCTCGGTCGGGATGCGGCCCGCCGATGTGTGGGGATGGGTCAGGTAGCCGCGCTCTTCCAGCAGGGCCAGTTCGTTGCGCGCCGTGGCAGGGCTGATGCCCAAGGGATACTTCTCCACCAGCACCTTGGAGGCCACGGGCACGGGGTTCTGTATGTATTCGCGGATGACCAGGCCCAGGATCATCCGCTGGCGTTCGGTCAGGTCCATCAGCGTCTCCTCCAGCAAGGCGTTGTTAGCACTCTCGCTGTTTGAGTGCTAAATCATAGCACGAAAGGGCGATTTTGTCAAGAATTTTGCCCGCCGCCGAGGGTAGGCGCAGATCCCAAAGATCTCACAGACCTTTGGGGTCTCTGTTCGGTCCTTGTGGGTGCGGCGAGGGTGCGCGAAGGCCCCTCACCCCAGCCCTCTCCCAGCACGGGGCCCCGCCCGACGGTGAACCGTCGGGCTGAAAGGGCGAAGCCCTACGGGCTTGCGCGGACGCCCTTTCGCGTCTTTCGCGGCGTTCGTGGTTCAACGCCCCTCACCCCAACCCTCTCCCCGCAGTTGCGGGCGAGGAAGCGGCGGGCCGACGCCAGCCCCGAAGGGGCTTGGTTCGTTCAGCGCGGGGGTTCAGCCCCGCGCGGCCCTACTCGCCACCCCAGCCGTAGGTCGGGTTTCACGGGGTCGGCGCGACACCAAGCCGCAAATTGGGGTTCACGTCCAAGTCGTGGCCGGCGCGCTCGCCCCGCATGAAGCGGAAGTAGCCCAGGCTCGCGATGGGGGCCGCGTTGTCGGTGCACAGGGCCGGCGGCGGCACCAGCACCGGCACGGGAGCCAGCCGGGTGGTCATCTCCTTGCGGAGCAGCGCATTGGCCGCGACCCCGCCGGCCAGCAGCACCTGCCGCGCCTTGGTGGCCTCGGCGGCCTGGCGTGTCTTCTCCTCCAAGACATCCACGACGGCGGCCTGGAAACTCGCCGCGAGGTGGGGCACCGGTATCTGGTGTATCATGGGCGGGGTCTGCGAGGACACGAGTTTGGATTTGCGGTCGGCAGCGGGCGCGCCCATCTTCGCCTCATACTTCCGGACGGTGCGGAGGACGGCGGTTTTCAGCCCGCTGAACGAGAAGTCATACGTCCCCTTGAGCCACGCGCGCGGGAACTTGAACGCTTCGGCGCTGCCGCGCGAGGCGGCCTGCTGGATGGCAGGGCCGCCGGGGAATCCCAGCCCCAGGAGCCGCGCCACTTTGTCAAAGGCCTCGCCCGCCGCGTCGTCAATGGTGGCGCCCAATCGCTTGAACTGGCCGTGATCGGTCATGAGCAGCAGTTCGGTGTGGCCGCCGGAGACGACGAGCGCGACCAGGGGGAACTGAGGCTCGGGCGCGGGAGCGGGCGGCTCAGCGGGCCGCTCCGGCGCGCTGCCCAGGTCTGTCGGCGCGGGCTTGGTGGGGATGAGCCAGTTGGCGTAGATGTGCGCCTCTATGTGGTTGACGCCCACCAGGGGGAGATTGTGGGCGAAGGCCAGCGCCTTGGCCGCGTTGACCCCGACCAGGAGCGACCCCGCCAGGCCAGGCCCGTAGGTTACGGCGATGGCGTCCAGGTCGCGCCAATCCACACCCGCGTCGCGCATGGCCTGCTGCACGACAGGGACGATGGTGAGGATGTGCTGTCGCGACGCGATTTCGGGGAAGACGCCGCCGTACTGCCGGTGCAGGTCAATCTGCGAGGCGACCACGTTGCTGAGGATGCGGCGGCCGTTCTCCACGACGGCCGCGCCCGTCTCGTCGCACGAAGTCTCAATTCCCAGAACCAGCGTCATGTCGCACCTTCCTGTCCGTCGTATCCCCGCGAAGGCGCAGTGCGGAGGGGCAAGGATCGCACGGGCTTCTCCTCTCCCTCTGCGCCCTCTCGGTCTCCGTGGCGAGCCGCAATCGCGTGCCCATTGTAGCGCAGGTGTGCGACCGAAGGCAAGCGGCCACACCTTCACACAACGCACACACCACCTTCAAGCGTTCTTCACACGGGCATGCTATACTCCACGTGTAGATGCTGGCAAGGTCCTATACGAAACCGCAGACTGCCAGCACCCAACCCTCAAGAACAGTAAACCGAGGAGGTTGACAAAATGAAACGATTTGTGTTGATGACGCTTGTGGTTGCATCCCTGGTGGTGGGGACCGTCGCGGCGGCTCCTGCGCTGGCTCAGTCCCCTGTCCCCGTCGCAGCGACGACATCTGTAACTGAGGATGAGGCGGCAGGGCTGGCCTTCATGCGTGAGGAAGAGAAGTTGGCCCATGATGTGTATGTTGCGCTGTACGACAAGTGGGGATTGCCGGTCTTCAAGAACATCTCCGCTGCTGAGCAGACGCACAGCGACGCGGTGAAGCGGCTGTTGGACCGCTACGGCGTGGAAGACCCGACCGCGGGCAACGCCGCCGGCGAATTCACAAACCCGACACTGCAGAGTCTGTACGACGAACTCGTGGCGCAGGGGAGCCAGTCCATCGCCGATGCGCTGAAGGTGGGCGCGGCGATTGAGGAGATTGACATCCTGGACCTGCAAGAGCGGATCGCCCAGACGGACAAGGCCGACATTGTGCGGGTCTACTCCAACCTTCTGAAGGGGTCAGAGAATCACTTGCGGGCCTTCGCGTCCAACCTGAAGGCGCGGGGCGAGACCTATGCGCCCCAGCACCTCAGCCAGGCTGCCTACGACCAGATCATCGGGTCGCCCAATGCCAGCGGTAACGCAGGCGCAAGGGGCAGGAACGGCGGGCGCGGTCGGTAAGACCCGTATCCCCACCTTCTACTCAGACTCACGACCATCGGGCCAGCACTCATCGGTGCCGGCCCGATGCTTTGTCTCGGTCTTCCCGCCCTATAGGAAGTGAGCGCATTTGCGAAAACTCCGCAGTCGTGCTAGGATTAGACCAAATGTGCGAACGGAGGCAGGGAAGATGCCGCTGGACCTTTCGGCGATTCACCCGCACATACAGGCCCTGGTGGACTTGCAGCGCCCCGAGAGGCGGCAGCGCCTCCTGCGCGAGGCGCGGAACCTGCTGCGGCGCGCCGATGCCGACAAGGTGAGCGATAAGTTGGACAAGCGCCAGGAGCGCTATCCCTGGCTCGTGGCGAACCCTCTGAAGTCCCTCGGCGACACGTTCCCCGTTCCCCCGCTGCCGCGTGGCGGGTACTCGGTGGCCGCCAGCGACGGGTCCAACATCCCGCCCGACCGGCACAGCCCCGTTCAGTACTGTGTCCTCAACATGAGCAAGGTCGTGCTCGCCTACGGGGAGAATTCGGCGGCGTCGCTGGGCGCGGTGAGCGAGATGCTGTACAGCGACGAGGACCTCTACGTGGACGGCGAGCCGCTCAAGGGCGAGTTGCTCGGGGCGAAGATGGCCGTGCGCGAGTTGGAGGTGCTGCTGGAGACGGCGGTGGCCCTGCCGGCTCCGCGCGTGGCCCTCCACGACGGCACGCTCATCCTGTGGCGACTTCAGACCGCGTCCGACGGCGTCCGAAATCGGCTCCTTGCGCCGTTCCGCAGGGCGCTGGACGGCTTCCTGGCGGAGCGGATTCCGCTGGTGAGTTACATCAGTTTTCCCAGCGCCCGCGACCTGTGCAACGCCCTCCGGGTGGCCCTGTGCGACACCGATCCGAGGGAGTGCAAGACATGCAAGAGCGATGAGCGCGAACTGTGCGAATTCCTGGGCGAGTTGCGCGACCGCGAACTGCTCCAGGGTGTGCTGAAGCCCGCGGAGCGCACCGATCTGTTTGCCACGGTGTCCGATGTGGTCAAGTACTATGGGGGCCATGAGATCATCTTCTGCTACATGGAGGTGGGCGGCGAGATTGCCCGCGTGGAGATGCCGCGGTGGGTGGCCGAGGACGAGGAGGCGCTGAACCTGGGGCTGGGCGTGGTGCTGGATCAGTGCGCGCTCAGCGGCGATGTGCCGCCCTATCCGCTGGCGCTCATGGAGGCGCACGAGGCCGCCGTGATTGACATAACGATGCGGGCGGTGGTGGAGGAACTGGTGGAGGGCGAATTCGCCCGGCGCGGCCTTCCCTACATTCGCTCGGGCAAAGACCGCAGCAAAAGGAGGCGAGGCGTATGACCGAGAGAATCGGCGAAATCATTGAGACCGACTCATTCACATTCGTGGCCGAGAGTTTCATCCTGAACCGTCCACCAGCGCTCGGCAGCCTGGTGAAGGTGCAAGGGGAGCGCGGCACGTGGATCTACGGCGTCGTGGCCTTCGGCGAGACGGTGTCGGTGGATCCGGCGCGCGGGGCGGTGCGACGCAGCCGACCGGGCGCCTACGACGACGCGGTCTATGCCAGCCACCCCGAACTGGAGCACCTGCTCCACACCAAATTCACCGTGATTCCGGTTGGGTCGCTGGCGGGCGGGCGGGTGAGCCAGCGGCTTCCGGCCCAACCGCCCCCCATGCACTATTCGGTCTACGCATGTGGGCCGGACGAGGTGGGCCGGTTCTCGGAGCGGCGGCTGTACCTGCGCACCCTGGCCACGGCCCAGGTGCCGGTGCCGGTGGAGCATGTCCTGGCGGCGCATCTGGAGTGGACCTACGAGCAGCGCGGGCGCGATGAGGCGTGGCTGGAGCAGGCCGCGCTGGAGGTGGCGGGGCTGCTCCAGCAAGATGTGGAGAGGCTGCTGGCCGTGTTGTACGCCGTGGACCCAGAGACATGACGTTTCACCGCAGATGAACAGAAGCCTCCTTCTCTCTGCGTTCTCGGCGTGCTCGGCGGTGAATAAACTCGTTTCTTTTAGGGAGGCACGATGGAACGAAAGCGATTGGGCGTTGTGGTGGATGGCTCATTCACGGCGGGGTTGACGGTGCGGCTGGACCCGGGCTGTAGCACCGAGGACCTGCAAATCGGGAGTTTCATGGTGGTGCAGGGGCGCGAGTACACCTACTTCTGCATGCTGGCGGATTTGCAGTTGCGCACCTCGGACGCGCGCCTCATCGCCAAGCCGCCCCAGGGCTTCACGCCATTCGTCTCGCGGGTGCTCAGCGGCTCGGCGACCTACGCCATGGCCGTGGTCAAGCCCATGCTCATGATGCCCACCGTGGACGTGGTGGACCCCTCACGCCAGTTGGCAGGGGATACGCCCGAGGAGCGCGGCGTCATGTCCGTGCGCACCATCCCCATGCATTATGCCGAACTGGTGGAGGCCACCGAGATGGATTTCGCCACCGTCTTCGGCTCGGCGGACAAGGCCAACCATTTCGTCATCGGCCAGCCGCTGACCATGGACTTGCCCATCTGCCTGGACCTGGCGCGGTTCATGGAGCGGTCCAGCGGCCTCTTCGGCCAGACGGGGACCGGCAAGAGTTTCACCGCGCTCCTCATCCTGGCGGGCATCATCCAGCACGACGTGGGCTCAACCCTCATCTTTGACGCCCACAACGAGTACGCCTACGGCAAGGAGAGCGAGGCCAAGCAGTGGGTTCGGGGTCTGAAGAGCCTGTTTGGCTCCAAAGTGCTGGTGTATTCACTGGACGAGGCCCAAGCCAACAAGTCGGGCCGCCCCGCCGATGGCATCCTGAAGATCGGCATGAACCAGATTGAGCCCGAAGACGTGATCCTCATGTCCCAGGAGTTGGGGCTGACGGCCAAGGCAGGCACGATGATCGGCCTTCTGAAGGACCGGTACAATGCCGCGTGGCTCACGCGTCTGATAGAGATGGGGCCGGAAGAGTTGAGCGAATTCTGCGAGCAGTCGGGCGCGCATGTGGGGTCTGTCCAGGCCCTGCAGCGCGACCTCAAGAAACTGGCCCGGAAGGAATACGTGCGGCCCGAGATGGATTCTAACCTGCTGGATGAGATCATCCAGGCGCTGAAGGATGGCAAGCACGTCATCCTGCATTTCGGCAAGCACAGCACCATGATGGACTACATGCTGGTGTCCAACCTGGTAACGCGGCGGGTGCGCGCTGCGTGGGAAGCGTGGACCGAGCAGTACGAGCGCACGAAGGAGTCGCGCGACCGCCCCAGGCCGCTCATGATCACGGTGGAGGAGGCGCACAAGTTCCTGAATCCCGAAATCGCCTCGCAGACGATCTTTGGCACCATCGCCCGCGAGATGCGCAAGTTCCACGTAACGCTGATGGTGATAGACCAGCGCCCGTCGGGGATAGACTCGGAGGTGCTGTCGCAACTGGGCACGCGCATCTCGGGCAAATTGGCCGACGAGCGGGACATTGAGGCCGTGCTCACGGGCGTCAGCGACCGCAGCGCCCTGCGCAACGCCCTGGCCAGCCTGAAACTCCGCCAGGAGGTGCTGGTGGTGGGGCACGCCGTGCCCATGCCCATTCAGGTGCGCCCGCGCAACTACGACGAGGCGTTCTGGAAGGAAGTCTCGGTGTCGTCCGGCTCGCTGCCGGTTGACGAGAAGTTGGAGCAGGAAAAGCGGGAGTTGTTCGGAGCGTAGGCGCTGGCCAGCGGGCGGGCCGCCGTTGCTAGGGGCCTTGCCGCGCCTGGCTCGCCACGACTCGCCGCGTCTGCACGTACCAGCCCGCGATGCTCCGGAAGCGGTCCGAGGCGCTGAACACCGGCCCCAGGGTTACACCGTGGACCGTGTCCCGCACGCCCATGGTGTACACCGGCTGGTACAGGAAGATGGCGGGGGCTTCGTCGCGGAGAATCTCCTGCAGGCGCGCGTACAACTCCTGGCGCAGCACCGTATCGGGCGTCTGGCGGGCTTGCTCCATGATCTCGTCGGCGTCGCGGTTCCGGAACTGCGCGAAGTTCTGGCCTGGGTCGGCGGCCTGGGTGGAGTGCCAGAAGGGGTACATGTCGGGGTCGGGCGTAACATCCAGCCAGTGGTACAGCACGGCCTGGAATGCGCGGGGCCGCAGGTAGTCGTTGGCCAATTCCCCCGCCGACAGCGGCGCCACCGTAGCCCGCACGCCGACCTCCTGCCACTGGGCCGCGATGGCCTCGGCTACCCGCACGTCCTGCGGGGTGTTCAGGCAGGCGATTTCCACCGCAAGCGCCTTGCCCTCTTTGTCGCGCGTCCCGTCGCCGTCGGAATCCGCCCAGCCCGCCTCGGCCAGCAGCGCCCGCGCCTGTTCGGGATCGTAGGCGGCCTGCTCCACGGCGGGGTTGTAGGCCCACGAGGTGGGCAGGAGCGGCCCGTAGAGGGGAAGCGCCTGGCCGTGAAGCGCGTCCGCAATCAGGCGCTGGCGGTCGGTGGCGAGCGTCAAGGCCCGCCGCAGCGCCGTCTCGTCCAGCGGCGGCGACTGCGTGTTGAGAATCAGCCAGGCGGCCTGGGCCACCGGCGCGGAGTATAGATTCAGCGCGGGCAACCCTGCGGCGTCTTCCAGGCGGTCGGCGGGGATGACCCGGATTCCGTCCACCTCGCCGCGACGGTACGCCGCAAAGACGGCGTCGGTGTCAGGGTACAGGCGCAACACCAGCCGCTCCAGGTAGGGCCTCGGCTCACCCGACAGCGGGTTGGGCCGTAGCACGACTTCCTCGGACGTGGCGCGCTCCAGCACGAACGGGCCGTTGCCGATGGGGGCGGTGTTGAAGGGGTGCTTTACCAGGTCTGCCGGCAGCGTGTTGCCCAGGATGTGGGCGGGCAGCAGCCCTACTGTCGTGTAGTCCAGGAACGGGGCGAACGGCTCGCTCAACGTAAACCGCACGCGGAGGATGTCCACCTTCTCCACGCGCACCGTTTTCCACAACTCTACCAGGTAAGGCGGGCCAGGAAAGTCGGGCGACTGCATGAGTTGGAAGGTGTACACCGCGTCATCGGCGGTAACGGGCACGCCATCCTGCCACTTCAGGCCCGCCTTCAGCGTGAAGGTGTACACCAGCGCGTCGCCCGACGCTTCCCATGATTCGGCCAGGTCGGGCACGATGCGCGAGTGCTCGTCCACGCGGGTCAGCCCGCGAAACAACAGACGGGCGAGGTCCTCGTCGGTCTCGTTGAATGCGGCCAGGACGGGGTTGGGCCACTGGGGCGCGCCCACAACCCCTTCGGTGTACGTGCCACCCTCTGCGGGCACCAGGATGATGCTGACGTGAACCACCTGGCGCGCCAGCACGACGCCGATGAGCACGATCCCGCAGATCGTGAGCACGGCTGCCAGACGGGAACTGCGCGGCATACGCTCTCCACGATTCCCTGGTGCCATCAGGGTCCGACGCGGTGGGGGCAGGCTATGAGATCATGACGATGATCAGGGAGATCAGCAGGAAAGCCGCAGCCAGGGCGATGGTGGAATTGTAGAGCACCTTCTCCACGCCGCGGCGGGTGCGCTGCACGGCCGAACCGCCGCCGAACACCCCGCCCAGGTCGGCCTCGCGGGCCTGGAACAGCACCGCAACGATGAGCGCGATGGCGATGATGATTTGCGCAATATGCAGATAGGTCAGCAAGAAAAACACCTCCTCCGAAACGTTTGCTGCGCGTCGGGATTATAGCATCTCCATCCTGTCGCGCCAAATATGACTGGCGTTCTGATCCCGCCATCCGGCTAACCACTCTCCACGAATCACGCGAATCCACACGAATGGGGAATAGATGTAGACACGTAGGGCGGTTTCCTATAGCCGCCGCAGAGGTGCGACGCACTTTCGGAAGTGCGTCGCACCCGAATACGGGCCTCCCGCCAACTTTGTGCGCAGGCCGCAAACGTGCTAGAATGAGAAGTTGCGAAACGAACCGCGACCTTACTGGGCCGCGTGGACCTATCATGCAGGGGGCGCACATGCCTCAGGACAAGATCATCATTCGCGGCGCACGCGAACACAATCTAAAGAACATCAACCTGGAGATTCCCAGGGACAAACTCGTGGTCATCACCGGCCTGTCCGGCTCGGGCAAGTCGTCGCTGGCCTTTGACACCCTCTACGCCGAGGGGCAGCGGCGCTACGTGGAATCCCTCTCCGCCTACGCCCGCCAGTTCCTGGGCCAGATGGAAAAGCCCGACGTGGATTACATTGAGGGCCTGTCGCCCGCCATCAGCATTGACCAGCGGGGCGCCAGCCGCAACCCCCGCTCCACCGTCGGCACGGTAACCGAAATCTACGACTACCTGCGGCTCCTCTTCGCGCGCATCGGCGTGCCCCATTGCCCCAAATGCGGGCGGGAAATCTCGCAGCAGACCGTGCAGCAGATCGTGGACGCCATCCTGGCCCTGCCCGAAGGCTCGCGCATCCTCATCCTGGCGCCCATGGTCAAAGACCGCAAAGGCGAGCATAAGGGCGTCCTGGAAGAGGCCCGCCGCAGCGGCTTTGTCCGCGTGCGGGTGGACGGCGTCGTCCGCGACCTGGACGAAGAGATAGAGTTGGAACGCTACAAAATGCACACCATAGAGGCGGTGGTGGATCGCCTGATGATCAGCCGCGGCGAGAACGGCCAGAACCCCGATGCGCTGCGCATCACCGACTCGGTGGAGACGGCCCTGCGCATCGGTGAGGGGGTGGTCGTTGTCAGCGACGTAACGGGCGACGAGCCGCGCGACATGCTGTTCTCGGAGCACTTCTCGTGCGTGCACTGTGGCCTGTCGCTGCCCGAGATTGAGCCGCGCACCTTCTCGTTCAACTCGCCGCACGGGGCCTGCCCCGTGTGCACGGGCTTGGGCGTGCAACTGGAGATTGACCCCGACCTGGTGATTCCCGACAAGGAGCGCAGCCTGGACGGGGGAGCCATCGCCCCCTGGCGGCAGACCACCACCGATGAGGGCTACTACGCGCAACTGCTGCGGGCCGTTGCCAAACACTACGGCATCCCGACCAACATTCCCGTGTCCAAACTCTCGCCCCGCCAACTGGACATCATCCTGTACGGCCAGCGGTCGGGCGAGACCATCCAGTTCCGCTACAAGAACGGCGAGGGCCGCATCCGTTCGTACCAGACCACCTACGAGGGCGTCATCCCCAACCTGGAGCGCAGGTATCGCGAGACCAGTTCCGACTACATCCGCCGCGAGATTGACCGCTACATGGCCCCGCATCTGTGCCCCGCCTGCAAGGGCAAGCGCCTCAAGCCCGAAAGTCTGGCAGTTACGGTCGGCGGCCTGTCCATCGTGGACGTTACCGCCTTCTCGGTAACCCAGGCGCTGGAGTTCTTTGACCGCCTGGAGCAGTCGCTGAGCGAGCGGGAACTGACCATCGCCCGCCAGATTCTCAAGGAGATCAAGGCCCGCCTGCGGTTCATGGTGGACGTCGGCCTGGACTACTTGACGATTGACCGAGCGACGGCCACGCTGTCGGGCGGCGAGGCCCAGCGCATCCGCCTGGCCACGCAAATCGGGTCGCGGCTGATGGGCGTGTTGTACATCCTGGACGAGCCGAGCATCGGCCTGCACCAGCGCGACAACGCGCGCCTCATCCGCACGCTCAAGGACATGCGCGACATCGGCAACACGGTCATCGTCGTGGAGCACGACGAGGAGACGATCCGCGCCGCCGACTACATCGTGGATTTGGGGCCGGGGGCCGGCGAGCACGGCGGGCATGTGGTCGTGGCCGGCACCCTGGACGACGTGATGGCGTGCGAGCAGTCCATCACCGGCCAGTACCTCAAGGGGGCGCGCAGGGTGCCCATGCCCAGGGTGCGCCGCCCGGGCCGCGGGCAGTCCCTCGTCATCCGAGGGGCGCGGGAGAACAACCTCAAGGACATCACCGTGGAAATCCCGCTCAACAAGTTCGTGTGCGTAACGGGCGTGTCGGGTTCGGGCAAGAGTTCCCTCATCGTGGAGATCCTGTACAAGAAACTGGCGCAGGTCTTCTACGGCGCGAAGGACAAGCCCGGCCTACACGATGAGATTTTGGGCCTGGAGTACATAGACAAAGTCGTCAACATTGACC
>JACIWU010000075.1 GCA_014360805.1 Chloroflexota bacterium | reverse complement strand
GGCGCTGCTCTCTCGGCGGCCATCGTAGGGCAAATTGGCAATTTGCCCTACGTCTAGCGGCCCCCTGTTCTGACGGGCCGAACTGAAGATGCGAGTGTTCTATTGGAGTAGCGAGATTCAATAGAAGCAAGATGGCGATGGCAGAGACCCGATTCGCGCCGGTGCATCCGGGGGAGATTCTGCTTGAGGAGTTCCTACGGCCGATGGGCATCAGCCAATACCGCCTGGCGAAGGACATCGGCGTGCCCCCACGGCGCATCAACGAAATCGTGCACGGCAAGCGGGCCATTACCGCGAACACGGCGCTGCGGCTGTCGCGGTACTTTGGCCTGTCCGAGCGGTTCTGGATGAACCTCCAGGCGCGGTACGATCTGGAGGTGGAGAAGGATCGCCTCGGCGGGCGGCTGGAACAGGAGGTCAAGGCGCTGGCGGGGCCGGCGGTGGCCACCGTTGCCGAGGACAAGCCCCCGTACACGGCGTGATCGCCCTCTCCCCTGGCCGCCATGTGCCGGGGTAGCCACCTCGGCCTGCCCCTCCGGAACCGAGACGTTTCGCCCACGGTTGACTTTTCGCCCCGTTGCGATAGAATGAACCCCGCAGCGTAGGGCAAGTTGTCAACTTGCCCTACCGACGGGAGGAAGGATCATGGCCCAACCGAGACTTGTGTTGTTGGATGGCCACGCCCTGGCGTATCGGGCCTATTTCGCGTTGCCGCCCAACCTGAGCACCCGCGACGGCGAACTCACCAGCGGGACTTTCGGTTTTGCCTCCATGCTCCTGAAGGTCCTCCAGGAGTTGAAGCCCGACTACATCGCCGTTACCTTTGACGTGGGGCGCACCTTCCGCCACGACCTGTCCGCCGAGTACAAGGCCACCCGTGCCAAGATGCCCGACGAATTGGCCGTGCAGATGAACCGCATTCGCGAACTCGTCGCCGCGTTCAACATCCCCGTGTTTGAACTGGACGGGTACGAGGCCGACGACGTTCTGGGGACGCTGTCGCGCCAGGCTGCCGAGCAGGGCATTGAGACCATTATCGTTACCGGCGACACCGACGCCTTCCAACTCATTGACGACCGCGTCAAGGTGTACACGTCGGGCCGCCAGTTCTCGGAGACCAAACTGTACGACGAGGCGGCGATCGTGGAGCGGTACGGCCTGAAGCCCCGGCAACTCGTGGACTTCAAGAGCCTGACCGGCGACAAGTCCGACAACATCCCGGGCGTGGCCGGCATCGGCGAGAAGACCGCCGCGCAACTGCTCCAGAAGTACGGGACGCTGGAAGGCATCTACGAGCACCTGGACGAGATAGAGAACAAGCGCGTGCGCACCGCCCTGGAGCAAGGTCGCGAGGCGGCCTTCCAGAGCCGCAAACTCGTGCAGATTGTGCGCGATGCGCCTATCCAACTGGACTTGAAGGCGTGCCGCGTAAGCAACTACAACCGCGACAAAGTCGTGGCGCTGTTCCGCGACTTGGAGTTCCGCACGCTCCTTGGGCGGCTCCCCGGCGAGCAACGGCCCGAACCCGCGCCGGCGGCTGCCCTGCAGATGCCGCTGTTCGGCGCTCCCGAGGCGGCGACGGGCGGCGCGCCGTCCACGGCGGGCGCATCGCCTACGGGCGATTACCGCGCCGTGGACACGCCCGAGGCGCTGCGCGACCTGGCCCAACACTTGCGCCAGGCGACCGGCCTGGCCGTGGACGTGGAAACGGACTCCACCGTGGCCATGACGGCGGGACTCGTGGGCATCGCCCTGAGCGACCGCCAGGGCGTGGGCTACTACGTGCCCGTGGGGCACAAGGGGGCCACCGCCCGCAATGTGCGACTCGCCGAGGTACGCAAGACGCTGGGCCCCATCCTGGCAGACCCGGCCATCCCCAAGTACGCGCACAACGGCAAGTTTGACCTCATGGTGTTGCGGAATCACGGCATGGACCTGTCGCCCATCGTCTTTGACACGATGATCGCCGAGTGGCTTGTGGATCCGGCCAGCCGCAACCTGGGGCTTAAGAACCTCGCCTGGGCGCGGCTGCACGCCGACATGACCCCCATCACCGATCTCATCGGCACGGGCAAGGGGCAGATCAGCATGGCGGCCGTCGGGGTGGAGCAGGTGGCCCCGTATGCTGCCGCCGACGCCGACATGACGCTGCGCCTGGTGGCGGCGCTGGAGCCGGAACTGCGCTCGCGGGAACTCTGGCACCTGTTTGAGGAAGTGGAGATGCCCCTCGTGCCGGTGCTGGCGCGGATGGAAGAGAATGGCGTCGCGCTGGATTTGGCGCTCCTGGCGGAGATGTCGTGGGATCTGGCCCAACGTCTGGGCGAATTGGAGAAGGAAATCTACGGGTGGGTGGGCTACGAGTTCAACATCAACTCCACCCAGCAACTCAGCGACGCGCTGTTCGGCAAACTGGGCCTGCCCACCAACGGCCTGCGCAAGACCTCGTCCGGCTCGTATTCCACCGCGGTGGACACGCTGGAGACCCTCAAGGACAAGCACCCCGTGGTGAATCTGATTCTGGAGCATCGCCAACTGTCCAAGATCAAATCCACCTACGTGGACGCGCTGCCCAAACTGGTGAATCCCAAGACGGGTCGCGTGCACACGTCGTACAACCAGACCGGCACCGTTACGGGGCGGCTGTCGTCCAGCGACCCCAACCTGCAGAACATCCCCGTGCGCACCGAGGTGGGGCGGCGCGTGCGCAATGCCTTCATCGCAGAAAGCGGCTGGACTCTCATCAAGGCCGACTATTCGCAGGTGGAACTGCGCATCCTGGCGCACGTGAGCCAGGATCCTGCCATGCTGGAAGCCTTCGCGCGGGGTGAGGACATCCACGCCACGACGGCGTCGGCGGTGTACGGCGTGCCGCTGTCGGAGGTTACGCCCGAACTGCGCCGCGTCGCCAAGACGGCCAACTTTGCCGTAACGTATGGCGTTACGGGCTACGGCCTGGCGCAGAGCACGGGCCTGTCCCAGGAGGAGGCCGAGCAGTTCATCCGCAACTACTTCGCGCGCTTCCCCAAGGTCAAGGAGTACCTGGAGCGCACCAAGAAGGTGGCGGCCGAGCGCGGGTGGGTGGAGACGCTGCTGGGGCGCAGGCGCTACTTCCCCGAACTGAAGTCCACCGCGCCCATGCATGCCCAGGCCCGCGCCGCCGCCGAGCGCATGGCGATCAACATGCCCATCCAGGGCACCGCCGCCGACATCATCAAGATCGCCATGGTGCGGCTGCAGAAGGCGCTGGACGAGAGGGGCCTGCGCTCCAAACTCATCCTGCAGGTGCACGACGAGTTGGTGCTGGAAGCGCCCGAAGCCGAAGTGGAGGAGACGTCGGCGCTGGTGAAGAACATCATGGAGGGCGCCCTCAAACTGGACGCGCCCCTGAAAGTGGACATCAAACACGGATGCAATTGGGGAGAAATGGAATGACGGAATTGTTGAGCCGGCAAGTCGCCGATTTGGTGGCGAAGGCTATCAAGAAGGCCCAGAAGAAAGGCCATCTGCCCGCCTTTGACATCCCGGAGATCGTCGTGGAGCGCCCGAAGCAGGAGACGCACGGCGACTACTCTACCGCCGTGTGCATGGGCCTGGCGAAGTACGCCCGCATGGCGCCGGTCAAGATTGCCGAGATCGTCGTGGCGCACCTGCCCAAGGCCGACTTCATCGGCAAGGCCGAGGTGGCGCATCCCGGCTACCTCAACTTCACGTTGGACACGGGCTGGGTCTGCCGCCAGGTGGATGCCATTCTGCAGGCGGGCGAGGACTTCGGCCGGCTGAACATCGGACGGGGCAGGCGCGTGCAGGTGGAGTACGGGAGCGCCAACCCCACCGGCCCGCTCCACATGGGCACGGGCCGCAACGTGGTCATCGGCGATACGCTGGCCAATATCCTGGACGCGGCGGGCTACCGCGTGCACCGCGAGTACTACGTCAACGACGCAGGCAGCCGAATGCGCGCGTTCTACGAGACGCTGTACGCCCGCTACGCGCAGGCGCTGGGGCGCGACGTGCCCGTGCCCGAGGACGGCTATCACGGGCGGTACATGGTGGACATGGCCGCCGAGATCGTTGCGCGCGAAGGGTCTCGCTTCCTGGACATGCCGAAGGAGCAGGCTCTGGCCGAATTGGGCAAGTTGGGGCTGGAGTTGATCCTGGCCCAGGCGAAAGAAGACCTGGCGCGGATGGGCATCGTTTACGACAACTGGTTCTCGGAGCAGAGCCTGTACGACGACGGCACGTTCGGCCGCGTGATGACGATTCTGCGCGAGGGCGGGTACGTGGTGGAGAAGGAGGGCGCCATCTGGTTCACGTCGCCCGACCTGCCCGACGATGAGGTGCTCATCCGCTCCGATGGGACGCCGCTGTATTTCGCGTCGGACATCTCCTACCACTACAACAAGTTCGTCCTGCGCGGGTTTGACTGGGTGATTGACGTGTGGGGAGCCGACCATCAGGGGCATGTGCCGGGGATGAAGGCCATGATGCCGGCGCTGGGGCTGAACCCTGACCGGTTGACCATCATCCTGTACCAGTTGGTAACGCTACGGCGCGGCGGGGAAATCGTCCGCATTTCCAAGCGCACCGGCGACATGATCACCCTGCGCGAGGTGCTGGACGAGGTGGGGCCCGACGCCGTGCGGTTCTTCCTGCTGGCGCGTACCGCCGACTCGCAGATGGATTTTGACCTGGAACTGGCCAAGGAGCAGTCGCAGGAGAATCCGGTGTACTACGTGCAGTACGGCCACGCGCGCATCGCCAGCATCCTGCGCTACGCCGAGGAGCAGGGGATGGCCGACTACGCTGGTGGCGACGTGAGCCTGCTGGTTACGCCCCCGGAGCAGACCCTCATCCGCAAGATGCTGGAACTGCCGGAGGTGCTGGAGCAGGCGACGACGAAACTGGCGCCGCACCTGCTGCCGCACTACGCCCAGAGCCTGGCGGCGACGTTCCACTCGTTCTACAAGGAGTGCCGCGTTATCTCGTCATTGCCGGAGGATCGCGAACTGAGCCGCGCGCGGCTAAAGTTGGTGCTGGCGGCGAAGATTGTGCTGGCGCGGGTGCTGCGCTTGATGGGGGTCGCCGCGCCGGAGAGGATGTAGGGGGCGGGCACTAGCCTGTAGCCGATGGCCTTTAGCCATTAGCCTTTAGCGAAAAACCTCCCGCAGGTTCGGAACCTGCGGGAGGTTTCTTATACTACCTCGCTCCCACAAGAACCAAGTAATGATACTTTTCGCGTGAAAAGTATCATTACTCTGCGCGTGTGATACCGAACTATCATTGCGCGTTGCCCGTCAGGATGTCCATGATCGCCTGCGCGACGAACTGGCGGTTGCGCGCGCGCCCCGGAATGGGCACCAGGATGCCCTCATCCACCAGCCGCATCACCGTCTGATTGGCCGCGCGGTGCGTAACGCCGAGGATTTCCTGCACCTGGGGCACGGTAACCGTCGGCGCGACGAACAACTCGTCCACCAACTTCAGCAGCGTGGCGGCGGTGTAGCGGCGCGCCTGGAGCCGCTCGCGCCACTCGCGCTGCAAGTCCTGCAGCCGCCGCGCCCGGGCGATGGCGTCGCGGGCCTGCTCCTCCACGCCGCGCAGGAAGAACAGCAGCCAGTCACCCCACGCGCTGCGCTGGCTTACGGCCAGCAGGAGGTCATAGTAATCCCCTCGGTGCTTCTCAAAGAACGCGCTGAGGTACAGCAGGGGCAGCGGGAGCAGGTTCCATTCCACCAGCAGCAGGGGGATGAGGAGCCGCCCAATACGTCCGTTGCCATCCAGAAACGGGTGGATGGTCTCAAACTGGTAGTGGATGAACGCGAGGCGCACCAGGGGCGGGTTGCCGTCGTCGGCGTGCAGGTAGGCCTCCCAGTCCTCCAGCGCGGGGATCATCTGCGCCACGGGCGGGGGCACGAAGTCGGCGGTCTCCACGGTGCACCCGGGGCGGCCGATGTAGTTCTGCACGCGGCGGAACTCGCCCGGCGCCGCCGAGCCGCCGCGCACGCCCTCCATCAGATGGGCGTGGAGTTCGCGGATGAGGCGAAGGCCCACCGGCAACTCGGCCAAATG
This sequence comes from Chloroflexota bacterium, assembly GCA_014360805.1. NCBI lineage: Bacteria > Bacillati > Chloroflexota > Chloroflexota bacterium. Next base: position 8,539 of record JACIWU010000075.1, on the reverse strand, counting down.
CTGGAGGCCGTGATTCATGGCGCGCACGTAGTTCAGCACTTCGCGGGCGTCGGCGTCGTCCTTGCGCGCCCCCGCTTCGTAGGCGTAGAGGTCGGCGATGTCGGCTTGGGTGCCCTCAATGCGCGACGACAGCACCGCCTCGCGCCGCGTGAACGGGCCGATAAGCAGGTGCGGGTTGGGGATGGCGCGGCCCAGCCCGGCCAACTCGCCCAGGGCGCGGTCGGCGTCGGAGAGGGCGCGCACCAGGGCTGCGTCCAGCGTGATGGCGGGCGGCAGCGGGTCGGGCACAAAGGCCCAGTACGCCTTGCCCTCGTGGTCTATCTGCACCAGGCGTCCCGACGGATTCGTGAACGCTTCGGGTTTCATCCCAACCTCCCGTGCGAGATGCCCCAGCGGCCGGTCGGCGCGCCGAAGGGCGGCTCTTGCATTCTACACGATGCGGGGGTACGGCGCAAGCGTTTGTGCCCGCAAGGCCGCTCGCGAGTTTCTGATAACTTGAACATTAAAGTTTACAAGAAAAACTGGACAAAATGACACTTCTATGGTATAATATAGGTGAGATGGCAGACCGTGCTGGCGCAGGGCTGCTTCCAACGCCTTGCGCCACGATTGGGTGTCCATCGCCTACAAAAATACCGCAAAGGAGAAGAGTCTATGTTGAGCAAGACGATGCAAGATGCGATGAATGAACAGATCAAGAACGAGTTGTACTCCGGCTACCTTTACCTGTCCATGTCGGCCTATGCTGACGCAGCGAATCTGCCGGGCTTTGCCCACTGGATGCGCGTGCAGGCCAAGGAGGAGCAGGGCCACGCGATGAAGTTCTTCAAGTACATCGTGGAGCGGGGCGGGCGCGTGGTGCTCCACGCCATTGACCAGCCGCCCACCGAGTTCAAATCGCCTGTCGCGCTGTTTGAGGAGACGCTGGCCCACGAGCAGAAGGTAACCGCCATGATCCACAACCTGTACGCGCTGGCTGTGAAGGAAAACGACTACGCCAGCCAGTCCTTCCTCAAGTGGTTCATTGACGAGCAGGTGGAGGAAGAAGCCCACGCCACCGCCATCCTGGAGCAACTCAAGATGGTCGGCGACAGCAAGATGGGCCTGGTCATGATGGATCGGCAACTGGCGGCGCGTGAGTAGCGCGCACCCCTAGCGAGGCAATTCCCAAGCGCGTCGCAAATCAAGAAGCATAGAGGAGGTGTCCAATGCCCGAAGCCAAAGATCAGTGTGTTACGCCCGCAAAAGGTCCCATCCTCGCGCCGGAAACATCCGCCGCGCCGGCGCCCACATCTGCAAAGGAGGTCGCGAAAATGATCGCACGAGTTGGCAAACCTGCACCTGATTTTGAACTGCCCGCGTTCGTCAACGGCGGGTTCAAGAACATCAAACTGTCGGATTACAAGGGTCAATGGGTGATTCTCTGTTTCTACCCAGGCGATTTCACCTTCGTTTGACCGACCGAACTGTCGGCGGTCGCCGTCAAGTACCCCGAGATCAAGGCGCTGGGCGCCGAAGTCCTCTCTGTCAGCACCGATAGCCGCTTTACCCACAAGATTTGGCACGAAGAAGAACTGTCCAAGATGGTCCCAGATGGAATCCCGTACCCTATGCTCTCGGACCAGGGTGGGCGCGTCGGCTCGGTGTATGGCGTGTACGATGAAGAGGCTGGCGTGGACATCCGCGGTCGCTTCCTCATTGACCCCGATGGCGTGATCCAGGCGATGGAGGTTTTGACGCCGCCGGTGGGCCGCAACGTAACCGAACTCATCCGCCAACTCAGGGCGTTCCAGCACGTGCGCGCCACGGGCGAGGCTACGCCATCCGGCTGGCAGCCGGGCAAGCCCACGCTGAAGCCGAGCCCCGATCTGGCGGGCAAGGTGTGGAAGGTTTGGAAGCCCGATAACGCTTTCTAGTCGCCCTCTGTGTTGCGGATACCCAACTCTCCCGGAGGCTTGTTGCCTTCGGGAGAGTTTTTTCACCCTTGACGCTTTTTGTGCGCCGTGTTACAATGCCGCAAACACGGCGAGCGAGGCTGTCGTTGAAATGGCGGAATCGGATGCGGAGAGGATGCTGGAAGATCTCGTGGCCCGCCTGGACGAACTGGAGTGGGAGGGAGGGCCTACGCCTGCCTTCCTGGAGTGGCGCGATCAGGCGGAGGCTACCGTCCGCGCCGTCTTCGGCGACCGGTCGCGGGAGGCGCAGACGTTCGTTCAGGTGCGCTATACCCCGCTGACCCACGCTGCCTGCCTCTCGGATGATGACCGGGCTATTGCGTACCGGCGGGGTCTTGCACAGGCCCGATTCATCCTGGAGTCGCTGCTTCAGCAATTGCGACGCGAACCGCAATGAGGTGCGCCGATGTGCGATGGACATTCCCACGACAGGCCCAACGTGAGCGACACCATCCAGAACCTGCGCCAGCCCATGCCGCTGGGCCGCAAGATTCGCCTGTTTATCCGCAACAACTGGCGGAAGATCCGCACCGGGCAATCCTGCTGCGGCCATCCGGGCGAGCCGGGCTGCTGACGCGCCGCCCCGCCCCGTGAGGGTGGATGAAGGAAAAGCATTTCACCGCAGAGTACGCAGAGACCGCAGAGTCAATCGTTGGCTCTCTCTGCGCTCTCAGCGATCTCTGCGGTGAAATGAGGTTTTGGAGGGCTGACCCATGCTGGTCATCGTGAGCGACTTGCACTTCCGCGATGGCACGGCGGGCGAGCACAACGTCTCCACTAGAGCGGTGGAGGGGTTCCTGCAGTCCCTGGCCGCGGCCGCACAGTCCGCGCGGGCCAGAGAGGTTACAATCCTCTTCCTGGGCGACATCTTTGACCTCCTGCGCACCGAGATGTGGTTTGATGTCCCCGAGGCCGAGCGGCCGTGGGGACTTTCGGGCGCCCCGCCTGAGGCGCTGGAGTGCCACGCAGGCCGAATTCTGGACGCCATCCTGGAGCATCCGGTGAACCGCGAGACGTTTGCCCTCCTGGGTGGGAGGCTGGCGGAACAGTTCCCCCTCCTTCCGGCCGAGCCGCAGCGCATCTACATTCCGGGCAATCACGATCGCCTGTGCGCGCAGTTCCCGTCGCTGCTGCGGAAGGCCGCGCAGGCGCTTGGGGCCGCCGACGACGACGTGCGGCACGTGTATCGGGACGCGCGCTACGGGGTGGTGGCCCGCCACGGCCATGAGTGGGATGTGTTCAACTACGAGGGGGGCCGCTCCTTTGCCGACGAGGACTACGTGCGGGTGCCCATCGGCGATGTGATCACGACGGAACTGGTGGCGGGCTTGCCCTACACCATCATGAGGCATCCGAGAATCCAGCAACTCCCCCCGGCTACCCAGCAGGCCCTACGGCGCAATCTCCAGCAGATTGAGAACGTGCGCCCTCTGCACGCCACCCTGCACTGGCTTTTCTACCAGGTGCAGCAACACGAGTGGCTGCGCGGCGTCGTGGAGGACGCCATTGACGAAGTTGTGGCCCACTTCAACGGCCTGCCCTTCGTCCGCGATTGGTACCGTCGCCACGACCGCTGGCCCAGCCCGCTGGACGAGGCCGATCAGATTCAGGCTGTCCTGTTCCTGCTGGACAAGTTCCGCGTTACGCGCATGGGCGGGCTGCTGGCGCTGGCCGAGGCGCTGAAGGGCATCCGTCCCAGGCCCGCCGAAGAGGCCGCCCGCAAGGAACTGGCCGGCGCCGACCCGGACGTGTACTACCTGGTTTACGGCCACACCCACCAGCCGATGCAAGTGCCCATCCAGATCGGCCAGGCCGCCGACGGCACGCCGATGGAGCGCGTGTACCTGAACACGGGGTGCTGGGGCACGCGGCACGTGGAGGCCGCCGACGGGGGGTTCGTCTCGTGGAAGCAACTCGCCTACGTCGTGTTCTACGCCGAGGATGAGGATGTGGGACCCGATCCGGTGCGGCGGGGGTTCCCGTCGTTTGAGACGTGGGCGGCCACGCTAAAGGAGAGCCTGACCTGGCCGCCGTTGGGACGGTAGCCGCTGGCCGTTTTCCTCGGCGAGAATACATGAATGAGGAGGGTTACCATGGCGGAGTCCGCAGCGCAAGCATTGAGCATCCTTCGCGATCCGGCACAGTTCCAATGGTACGTGATTCCCTTGTTCGCCCTGGTGGTCATCGTGTACGCCAACGAGGTGGAGCGCCGGAATTGGAGCCTGGTCTTCGCCGGGCTGGCCTTCTGGGGCATGGACTGGTTCAACGAGATATGGAACGGGCTGGTGTTCCACTTCACGCAGTACGCGCCGGTGTGGGGCGCGCCGGGGGCCACGGCCTACCTCATCCTCATCGGGCTGAACATTGAAATCTGCTTCATGTTCGCCGTGGCGGGCATCGGGTTCTCCAAGATGCTGCCCGCCGACAAGACGATGAAGGTGCTGGGCATCCCCAACCGCCTGTTCTTCGCCATCGCCGGCTCCATCTTCTGCGTCATCGTGGAGATTCTGCTGAACGCCGCCAACGCGCTGACGTGGGAGTACGCCTGGTGGAACGTGGGCGCGCCGTGGCTCATCTTCCTCATCGGCTATCTGCCGTTCTTCCTGGTGTCGTTCTGGGTGTACGACATGGAGAGCGTGCGGAAGAAGGCCATCACGGTGGGAAGCATCCTGGGCTTTGACCTGATCTGCCTCATTCTGTTCGCAGGCATCCTGCGCTGGATATAGAAGTTGATTGACCGCAGAGAACGCAGAGGGCGCGGAGAGAAACACGTGGTGCTCTGCGGTCTCAGCGCGCTCTGCGGCGAGATTTCAGTTTCCTGATTCACTGGAGCAGTAGACGATGCCAAGTTACCGATTCCGCTCGGAGCCGTTGGCGCTGGACGACGCCGCCCGCGCATCCGCGCCTGGGCAATTCGTTCGGCTGTCGGACGGCTGGACGCACTACGAGTTGGCCGGCCCGCCGGACGCGCAGACGGTCGTCCTGGTTCACGGCTTCTCTGTGCCGTACTACATCTGGGATCCCACCTTCGCGGCGCTGGCCGAGGCGGGCTTCCGCGCGCTGCGCTACGACCTGTACGGGCGCGGGTTCTCCGACAGGCCCGACGTGGAGTACAACGCCGACCTGTACGACCGCCAGTTGCGCGAACTGCTGGACGCGCTGGGCATCGCCGCGCCTGTGGACGTGGCGGGGTTGTCCATGGGCGGGCCGATTGCCATCCACTTCGCCGACCGCCATCCGGAACGGGTGCGACGGCTGGTGCTGGTGGACCCGGCGGGCTTTCCGTTGAAGCAGCCTCCTGTGGCCGCTCTGATACGCCTGTACCCCTTGGGCGAGTGGCTCATGGATCGGTTTGGCGAGCAGATTCTCGTCAAGAGCCTGGTCAAGGACATGAAGCATCCGGAGCGGGTTCCGGGATACGCGGAGAGGTACCGGGCGCAGACGCGGTACGCGGGGTTCCGCCGGGCGCTGCTGGGCACGATGCGCAGCGGGATGCTCACCGGCGCGGGGGACGCTTACCGGCGCGTGGGGCAACAGGAGAGGCCCGTGCTGCTCATTTGGGGGCGGGAAGATCATGTCGTGCCGTTTGAGGCCAGCGCGCAGGTGCTGGCGGCCATCCCGCACGCGGAGTTTCACGCGATTGACGACGCGGGCCACGTCCCCCATCTGGAGCGCCCCGATGTGGTGAACCCGATACTGGTGGAGTTCTTGCGGCGCTAGGGATGCGGGCCAACCCCTCGCCCCGGCCCTCTGCCAACGGGCGGGGGCGGTTTGGATCGCGAAAGGCCGCGAAGGACGCGAAAGAAACCCTCCCAGGGGTTCGGAAGTTCCGGGAGCGGATCCTGTGAAGACCCCAAAGGTCTCGCAGACCTTTGGGGTCTTCGCTCTGGCGCGCGGGCGCGTTTGAAGATGGGTTCGGGGGCCAGACGGCTGTACAACGGTGGCATTATGTGCTATAATAAGCATGGGATTCAATCTTGATGGAGGTGGGAGAGATGAGACGACCGGCGATGCTTCTGTTGGCGGTCATCCTGCTGATTCTCGCGGCGGCGCCCGCAATGGCCGAGCCGCCCCCGGACGGCCGGGACACCATCAAACTCAAGGTGTTCATCCATTACCCCAAGCCCGGAAAGCCGCAGCCATCCCCCGGCGTGTGCGACCCCACGCAGAACGAGACGAGCCACTACGGCCTGGCGGGTTGGAAACGTTCGGGGACGGTTACCTACCGGGTGAACTACAGTTCCATCCCCAGCACCGTGGTGGACCCCCAACCGGCGATCAGCAACTCCTTTGAAGTGTGGGAGCAGTACACGGGGGGCAAGGTCAATTTCGTGGAGGGCGCGCCCACGACCCTCACCAGGTACAAACGGGACGGGGTGAACCTTGTTGCATGGGGGCGCGTGTCCGCATCCGGCGCCATCGCCGTAACCTACACCTGGTACAATCCCAGCACGGGCGAGGCGGTGGAGCAGGATGTCATCATGAATGCCAAGTTGCCCTGGAAGCAGACCTATGCGAGCAACCCCGATGCCACCTGCGGCGACCTGTACGCCTATGACGTGCAGAATATCCTCACCCATGAAGTGGGACACTGGGTCGGCCTGGACGACCTGTACGACAGCGTAGACGAGGATCTGACGATGTACGGCTATGGCGACAAGGGGGAACTCAAGAAGGTAACCCTGGGCACTGGCGACATCCTAGGGATGGACGCATTGTACTAGGCAGCAATCCTCCCGCAGGGTTTTGCCCTGCGGGAGGGTGTCTGACCGCTACCGCTTCGGCGCGGCGTCAAAGATGCTCTTGAGGATTCCCGCCCGCTCCTCGGGCGTGGCCCAGCGCGGCTGCGCGTAGTCCTCTAGCACGCCGGTCAGGATTTCCGTGCTCAGGAGCCGCCCGTCGTAGATGGTGTGGCGGGCGTACAGTTCCGTGCGCGTTTCCCAGGACCACATCTGGTCAAAGAACAGGTTGCCCAGCCCATACACGATGATGCCCGGGCCGCCCGGGTCCGACACCCCGTAGGGTTCCATGGCCTGCGGCACGTGGCTCTGGACGCCGGTAACGATGTCGGCGCCCGCTGCGCGCAACTCGCGGAACTCCTCCACCTGCTTGTCGGTGGGGTAGGGGTTGTACGTCTCGTAGTATTGCAACTCCACGGCCACGATGTCCACCTGCTGGCTCAATTCCGCCACCTGCTTCAGGATTTCGTCCTTGTGATCGTAGTAGTAGCAGGCGCCTGGCTCGGTGTCGGTGGCCCAGGCGTACCAGGGGTCAAAGGCCAGCGCCGCGATGAAGGCGAAGGTGTTGCCGTTATGCTCCCACATCAGGGGCGCGCACGCCTCGGCGCTATTCAGGCCGCTGCCGTAGATGGGGATGCCGTGGTCGCGGTACCACTTGAGCGAGGTTCGCGCGCCGTCCGCGCCGAAGTCATTGACGTGGTTGCCGCTGAGGCCCACGATGTCGGTGCCGATGGCTTCCAGCGCGGCCCAGTAAGTGGTATCGCTGCACATGGTCAGGTTGCCCGGGGTGGGGTCCACCTTGCAACCCGGGATGAAGGGCACCTCGTTGCTGACGTGGGTGATGTCGGCAGCGCGCAGCGTGGCCGAGATGATTTCGGCCGGATACGTGTAGCCGTGCTGCTCCATCTTCAGGGCGGTCATGCGGGTCATGGCCGTTACGCCGGTCATGATGAGCGTGGTCAGTTTGGCGGGGTCGCGGTTGGTCTTGGGCCGGATGGCGTCGGCCAATCGGCCCGCCGGCAGGTCGGCGTCCGGCCCTTCCACCGCCACGCCCACCGCCAACGGGTAGGTCATCGGGTCCAGGTGATTGTCCAGGACGTTGACGCCGTCCACGGTGAGAACCTTGAAGCGCGGGTCTAGCCGGTCAAAGGGCAAGATGCCCACGGCGTGAGGCGCGGCTTCCAGCCGGGCCAACATCTCGTCGGCGGGGACCACTTCGGCCAGCCGCCCGTCGCCGAGCACGGCCGTCAGGTCGTCGGCGGCGTCCTGGGTTACGTACAGGATGCCGCGGCTGGAAACGCCGGTCCAGCGCCCGCGCAGTTCGTCCAGGGCGATGTCGTCGGTGATGGTCGGGAACGGCACGACGACGGCGTAGAATCGCTGGGCCAGCGGGTTCCGGACGACGGGCATGGGGACCAGCGCCAGGCGCACGGTGGCCTGTCCGGCGGGGTCCGCCAATCGGACGGGGCGATCCATCCCGGCGTCGGCGACGGATTGGATGCCGGCGAGGGCGGCGCGGAGCGGAGCCGCGTAGGTTTCGGGCAGGTCCGTCAGGGCCACGGTTACCGGCTTGGGCGCCGGCGTGGGGGATGGGGCAGGCGTGGCCGTGGGCTGCGGCGTCGTGGGCCGCGGCGCGACGGACGGCGAGGCGGCGGAAGGCGACGCGGCTGGGGTGCAGGCGGCCAGCAGGGCCGGAATCAGCAGCGCGGCGATGGCAGCCGCGGCAATTCGTTTGACGATGGTTATGCTAGGCATAGCGCACGCTCCTCGGAGCACAAATAGGTGTTGCACGATGGGGGAGTATAGGACGGTGTGGCGGAATGGTCAAAATCGGCGCTATCGCCT
>JACIWU010000074.1 GCA_014360805.1 Chloroflexota bacterium | reverse complement strand
CCCCGCGCGCGGGCCTGCCCTTATCAACCCCGCGCGTCGGGCGTATCCTGGGCAAAAGCCGTGCGGAGGTGAACCATGGACGCGCTTCTGACTCCCGAAGGGTTCCTGGACCCGCGGGCGGCGGGGCTGGCCGCCATCTTCCTGACCCAATGGCTCAAGATTTACCTGCCCGACAAGCACTGGTCGCAGTTGCTGGTGCTGGGAATCACGGCGGTGCTGGAGGTCATCGCGGCGGCGATCACCGGCGCCGACTACTGGGCCGCGCTGGCAGCGGCCTTCTGGGGCGCCACGCTGGCCACTTTCGGCTACGAGGCCGTGAAGAACGCCGCCGAACTGCTCGGGCTGAACGGCAAGGAGGAGCGGCGATGATGCGGCGTCTGTACGTGCTGTTCCTGCGCATGGCCATCTGGGCCGCGGGACTCTAGACGCGCCCCGATGGGGAGGGGACTATGCCGCGCAATCCAAGCAAGCGACCCTGCGCCGTGCCCGGGTGCCGCGCGTGGGCGATGCGCGGCGAGACGGTATGCGCCTCGCACCGCAGCGCCGCGCCCCCGCACCGCGAACCCGAAGGCCCCGTGCAGGCGAAGCCGCTCACCGCCGACTACACGCTGGACGACTTGGCCGCCCATGCGGCGCTGGCGCTGAACCGCCTCCAGGCGTGGTACGAAGCCCACGCAGCCGACGAGGGCCCCCGCTGGATGCTCGCCTACGTGCGCCAGTTGTACGGCTGCCTGGCGCGCCTCGCCGAGTTGTGGAAGCAGCGCGCATCGCTAGGCGAGGGGGAATTGGCAGCAGCCCTGAACGGGGCACTGGCCGAGTTGCGAAACGAATGCGCTCCGGAGGAGTGGGATGGGGGCGGCATCCGCCAATAACGCGGATTGCGGATGGGAAGAATGGCTGGAGAGGACCTGAATTTGCGAACGGGGGACGCAGCGACTCCGGCCCTAGTTGTCCCCGCGAAGCAGCCCCAGCACACGCGCCAGCGCGCGGTGCAGGTCGCCCGACTGCACAGGCTTCGTGAGGATGTGATCTACGTCCTTTGGCACATCCAGTTCGTGGCCCGTCTTGCCGCCCCAGCCGGTGAGCAGGATCACCGGCATCTGCGGGGCGTGGGCCTTGGCGGCGGCGGCCACCTCGCGGCCTGTAACGCGGGGCATGCCCAGGTCGGTGATGACCACGTCTATCTCCCCGGGACGGCGCGCCTGAATCTCGTGAATCGCCTCTTGCCCCCCGCCCACCGTGATCACCTTATGGCCGGCGCGTGTCAGCATCCGCCCGATGACCCCCCGCACCGACTCCTCGTCGTCCACCAGCAGGATGGTGAGAGGCGGCAGCACCGGCAGCGATTCCTCTTGGCCGAGCGGCAGCGTCTCGGCGCTGATGGGCAGCCGCACGAGCACAGTGGTCCCCCTGCCCGGCGTGCTCTGCAGGTCAATGTCGCCGCCATGTCGCTGGACGATGCCATAGCAGATGGAGAGGCCCAGGCCGGTCCCCCGGCTGCCCTTGGTGCTGAAAAACGGCTCAAAGGCGCGGCGACGCACTTCGTCGGTCATGCCCACACCCGTATCGGTTACCGACAGCACCACGTGGTCGCCTTCGGTCTTTGTCCCGATGGTGATGGTGCCGCCGTTGGGCATGGCGTCCACGGCGTTGGCGATGAGGTTGGTGAGCAGGTCGCGGAGCGAGGCGGCGTCGCCCTGAACGCGCGGCGAAGGCCCCAGTTCCAGGCGCATGTCAATGACGATGCCCTGCTCCTGCGGGATGTCGCGCCAGCGCGGGCGGGTCAGGTCCACGGCCTCGCCGATCACGCGGTTGAGGTCCACCGGCGTGAAGGATTCGGCGGCGTCGCGGGGGCGGTAGAACTCGCGCAGGCGGGCCACGATGCTGCTGGCGGCCAGCGCCCCGCGGCGCGCCCGTTCCACGTCAGCGCGGATATCGTCGGGCATGGCGGGATTCTCCAGCGCCAGTTCCAGGTAGCCCAGCACGGGCGTCAGGACGTTGTTGAAGTCGTGGGCGATGCCCGATGCCATCTGACCCAGGGCGCGCAGCCGCTCGGCGCGCGTCGCCTCATCCTGGCTCACCTTCAGTTGCTCGTAGGCCCGCTGCAGGTCCTCGTACAGGCGGGCGTTCTGAATGGCGATGGCCAGTTGCGCGGCCACCGTCTCCAGCAGGCGCTGGTCGGCCTCGGAGTACGCATTCGGGCGCACCGACTCCACGTTGACAACGCCGATGACGCGGTCGCCGATCTTCATGGGGACGCAGAGTTCGGACATCATCTCCCCGCGCACGGCGATGTAGCGGGGGTCCTGCCGCACATCGTCCACGCGGAGCGACTCGCCCGTTTGGGCCACCCAGCCCGTGATGCCGCGGCCCAGCCGGATGTCAAAGGCCCGCACGCGCTCTTTCTCGGCCTCTATCTCCGACGCGTCCGTCCCGCGCTCTATGAGGGCCACGGTGTCCAGGATGCCGGTCTGCTCGTCCAAGAGCATCACGCCGCCGTGCTCGTAGCCGATGATATCCGACAGCGCGTCAATCGCTTCCTGGGCCAGGGCGATGGCCGGCTGCAACTGTTGCAACCGCTGGCCCACCCGATAGATGGCGGTCAGTTCGCGCAGTTGGCGCTGCGACTGCTCGTAGAGGTAGGCGTTGCGGAGCGCGCCGGCCGCGTGTCGGGCGAAACCTTCCAGTATGGCGGCGTGTTGCGGACCGTATTGCCCTGGGGTGGCGCTGTCCACGTTGATGAATCCGGCGACGACATCCTGCACGACGATGGGCGCAGCAGCCCAGGAGCGAATCCATTCCAGGCCGGGCGACCTGATCCAACTGGGATCGCTCCAGGTGTCGGGGATGACGTGCGGCCTGCCGGTGTCCAACATACGGCGTAGGTTGGGCACATCACGCGCCACGAAGAAGGCTTCGCGGGCGGCGCGCTCGGCGTCGGGGCCGATGCGCTCGTAGCCGCGCAGCCGCGCCAGTACCACGCGCCCATCGCGGATTGTCTGAATGTTGGCGGCATCGTAGGGCACCACGCGCTCCAGGAGCACCAGTATCTGGTCCAAAATCTCCTCGGCGTTGAGGCTACTGCTCAGCGCGAGCGCGGCCTGGCGCAAGGCCTCGGCGATGGTGCGTTGCTCCTGGGCCTCGGCGTACAGGCGGGCATTCTCCAGCGCCGCGCCAGCCTGCGCCGCGAAGAGGGCCAGCGTCTCGGCGTCGCGCTCGCTGTAGGCATTGGGCTGCGCGCTGTCGGCGTTGACAAACCCGATGACCCTGTCGCGCACGACGATGGGCGCGCCCATCCACGAGCGGCATAACGGCGGCTTGCCCCGCCACGCCGCCGGCGCGAACCAGCGCGGCTCGGCCAGTACGTCGCGCACGACCACCGGACGTCGCGTCTCCATCATCTGGCGGGGCAGCGGTGCCTGATCCAGCGGCAATGCTAACGCTTCCATGTCGGCGACGCCGAATTGTTCGTATCCTCGGCCGCGAATGATGCGCGCCTGGCCACCCTGGACCAGTTGGATGTTGACCGCCTCGCACTGGATCACGCGCGCCAGGCCGTCCAGGACGCTATCCAGAATCTCATCGTAATCCAGCGTGCTGGCCAGCGCCAGGCCCACCTCCCGCAGCGACTCGGCCAGGCGCTGGCGCGCAACGGTCTCGGCGTACAGTTCGGCCGATTCCAGCGCCAGCGCCCCGTAGTCGGCGATGGACGCCAGAAGGTCGGCCTCGGCGTCGCCCAGGGGCGCGCGATCCGTGCCGTCCAGCGCAAGGAGGCCGTACAGCCGCCCGTGCGCCTCCATGGGCGCCAGGATAAGGGTGCGGATGCCTGCGCGCCGAAGCACGTCGTGCAGAGGAGCCAGCCGCGCGTCGTGCTGTGCGTCCTGGAGCGTTACGGGCACACGCGGGGGTGTCAGGTCGCGGATCGTGGGAAGGTGCGCGGTGAGAATCCGAGCGCCCAGCGCATCCTGCGCCTCGGGGGCGAGTTGCCCCGCCGCCAGAACGAGAACGGCGCGGTCCGGATCGTGCTCGGCGGCCACGCCCTGGCGCACGCCCAGGGCGGCGATGGCCTCCTCGGCGAGAGCCTGGAGAATGTCCCGCACTTCCAGGGTAGACGCCACCCGCTGGGCCAGGCGGTTGAGCACAAGCGCGTGCCGAAGGCGCTCCTGCGTCTGCTCCAGCAGGCGCATGCGCCCGATGGACAGGGCCACCAGGTTGGCCATGCGCTCCAGAGCGTTCATCTCGTCGGGCGAGAAGGCATGATGCTGGAAGTAGCCGATGATGAGCGCCCCCAATTTGCGGCCCTCGGCGATGAGGGGGAAGGCCGCCGCCGACTGGATCGGCGCGCCCAGCACCAGGTCGGCTTTGAAGTAGGGCGAGCGGGTGAAGTCGTGCACCACCATCGGGTGGCCCGACGACAGCACCTTCCAGGTGAGCGTGGGGCGCTCGGCTTCTGGCACGGGGGCGGTCTGCCGAACCGCCTCGTGGCTGGCGCCGCTGGAAGCGGCCAGGCGCATCTCCTGCCGCTCCTCGTCCCACAGGGTAACGTAGCACGAGTCGGCTCCCACAAGGTCGGCGACGCGGTCGGCGACAATCTTCAGGAGCGAGGGCATGTCTTTGGCCGACGAGGCGAGATGGGCGACCTCGGCCAAGGTGTTCAGTTCGGAGACCTGGGCCTCCAACCGCATGCGGTCGCGCTGCTGGCGGCTCAGGTCATGCGCCACAACCAGAAAGCCCGACGTGGGCCCCGCGATGCGCGTCAGGTTGATGTCCATGGGCACCGTGCTCCCATCTGCCCGACGCGCAACGCCCTCCAACTGAGTTACCCCGCCGCCCGCGATGGTCTTGAGCCAGGCGCGCACCCGCCCCTCGGCCTCGCGTTCGCTCGTCCCGTGCTCCCAGATACGCCAGACGGGCGTGCCGACCAGTTGCCCGGGGCCATAGCCGAGTTGCTGCTCGGCCTGCAAATTGCAGTCGCGGATGATGCCATCCTGGTCAAACAGGATGATTACATCGGGCGCGGCGGCGAACAGAGCATGATGGCGCGCCTCCACTTCCTCAAGGCTGCGACGTGCGACGGTCAGTTGGGTCAAAACGTCCCCCGCGCTGGCCTCTGGCAATCGGATGGCGTACCTGCGGAGAAAAACCAAAAGCCCGGGGGTAACATACAGCCCAACCAGGATGCGTGCGGCGAGCGACACGCCCAGAGTCCCGTAGTGCGGGGAACTCTGGGGATAGAAGAGGCTGCCGGCCAGGAGCACAGCGGCGGCGATCACAGGGTTCAGCGCCAAAGTTGCAGCGACGGCCCACCCCTCGGGCAGCCGAAGTTGCTGGCGCAGGAGCGCATAGGCGGGGATGACGGCAACGAGTCCCACAGACTCGGCCAGGACGGCCGAGACGCCCAGAAGCCAGACCGCATCCAACGGCGCTGCCTCCAGCGGGCGATTGCCAAGGGCGAGGGACAGCGTGATTCCCAGCATCCAAACCAATGTGAAGCCCACCAGGGTTGTGATGAGGCTGGTGAGGACAGAGCGGGCGTCGCGGATGCCTTCCAGGATGTAGGCCATGAGCAGGGCCGGGGGCAGCAGCGCGAGGAACACGCCCCCGATGAGGAACCGCCTCTCAGGGTCTGCGCCCAGAACGCTGCCGAAGTAGGCCACGGAAAGCGCCACAAGTTGAACGAAGGTGACGCCCGAAACGGAGATCCTTTTGCTCCGGCGATAGGAAGCAAACGCCAGCGCTTCCAGGGCGGTTACAGCAAACCACAAAAGGAGTATGAGCCGCACGTCAAAGCCGGCCACGAATGCCCCCCGAGCGACTTGTATCGCAGCATCTATCGCGCTCAAGTATACGCACATTGGGATGAATTTGCAAGCAGCGCCCCACGCAGGTGAAAAGGTAGGGCGGCTATCCCCAGCCGCCATCGGTTCCTTGCGGGGAGAGGGCCAGGGTAAGGGGTCGCCCCGCGCAGAGAGAACATGTAGGGTGGCTTTCCATAGCCGCCCACCCGTCCCCTCGCCCCAAATTGTGAGGACAACAAAGACCCCGAAGGACTGAGAGACCTTCGGGGTCTTCGCAGACGGCGCGGCGTGTACCGGAATACAAGGCGCATCACCCCTGCGGATGCGCGCGCTCTTGGTCCACCAGCGCGTTCAACTCACGCAACAGGTCGGGCAGGTTCAGGTGCCACTCGCGGGCCACATCGCTCACGGTGTGAAACCGCGAGACCCAGCATCCCACGCATTGCACGCCCATCCGCAACAGGAGCACAGCCGTAACAGGGTACTCCTGCGTCATGTCTTCCACGCACGTCTTGTCGGTTATCGTCGGTCGGACATCCATCATGCACGCTCCGCCACTTCAGCCCCCACAGCATACCACCATAGCGGCGTGCGCGCCATGACCTGCGTCATAGAGCGGGCGGCCCTACGACAAATCCACGAGCGGCGTGATACGACGGATGGTCTGCTCCACAAACGTCGGGTCGGCGAACGTGAGGTCAATGGCCTGGGCCGGGCACATCTCCACGCACCGCCCGCACCCCCGGCACCCGTCGCCGATGACCGCCCGGCCGTCCACCATGCGGATGGCGTCCACGAAGCACACGCCCTGCGCGCACGCCCCGCATCCCACGCAGCGGTCGCTCACGGCCACCTGCACCCCCGGCATGCGCGTAACCTTACTGCCGATGTCCGGCGTGATGTGCGGCAGGATGCGCCACAGGCAGCAGCACGGGCAGCAATTGCAGATGGTCAGGAGTCTGCTCCCGGGGCCGATGTTCAGCCAGATGGTGTCCAATCTGTTGCGGCCGATGAGGTGCACCAGCCCCGCCTCGCGGCAGCGCCGCACGTAGTCCAGCGCCTCCCCCTGCGACACGCGCCGGCCCAGTTTCGGATTGATGCCCAGCGCAGCCTCGCCCAGGAACAGGCAACCGTACTCTATGGGATAATCCTTGCACTTCTCCGCCGCCCGGCAGATGCAGAAGTTCATAATCCAGTGGACGCGAGCCTGGCGGATGAAGTGATCCACCACCTGCGAGGGGAGCACCATGCTCTCGGGCGGCTCCAACGGACTATTGACGGCGATGACCGCCCGATCCTTCGGCAAGTACACGATATCATCGGCGTGGAACAGCAGACGGTCTATGACCCGCCCGACGGGGCGAAAGTGCGTGGCCTTCGCCAAGGAGAACCGCGCCGGGTAGAGTTTCTGCAGCAGTTTCACGAACCACACGGGTGTGCTCATTGCAGCCTCCGCGTACACATGCGCCCAGCCCCCCACATTTTACCATAATAACCACCCGCGCGGCCAAAGGATGCGCTGCACGGTCCTGCGCTCATAGCGTCAGCGCGAACGGGCGCGAACAGGCGTGTGGAACACGAAAGGCGCGAAAGTCCTTTCGTGTCTTTCGCGCCCTTTCGTTCCCTTCGCGATCCGAACCCCTAACGCGCCCCATTTCACCGCCGAGCGCGCCGAGGCCGCAGAGGATAATGGATTTGCTCGCAGCATATCCCCCGACGCTGAAGCGCCGGAGACCCCAAGGGTCTCGGAGACCCTTGGGGTCCAGCATCATGGGCTTGGCTCTCTCAGCGCCGGGGTTCAGCCCGCGCGGCCCCTGCGCTCCCCGATGCGTTGCTGTCGGCGGATTGCTGACTGCCGCCGGCTGCCCGCTACGTCGCGCCCATCCACCCCACGAACGGCCGCCAGTTCACGATGCCCGCGCCGAACTCAAACCGCACCTTGTACGAGATCTGGTCGTGGGTGAACACGCTGCCCATTCGCGGGTCGTCCTGGATGAACAACTGCGGCGAGTCCACGCCCTGCACGAACCCGATCTCCAGCCCGGCGCAGTCGGCGGGGTCGCCCACGATCCACCACTTCTCCTGCGAATCGTTCCACGGCGCCACGATGTAGTCCAGCCCGCTCTGGCGGAAGAAGTTGTAGCCCGTGGCGGGCGGCTCCTGCCCACCCCATGCGTAGGCGCTCCCGCACAGTTGCGCCGCCGCAAGTTCCAGCGCGGGCGGCACCACCAGCCACACCCGCCGGAAGACGATGGGGCTGGCGCTGGCCCCGCCCCGCACCCGCCGCAACTTGCTCAGCGCGTCGGCCAGCGACTCCGAGTCCAGCGCCCCCGACGCCAGGTTGCCCGCCGCGCCCCGGTCGCTCGTCGCCAGAAACAACGCCTTGCCGTCGTAGATCGTCGTGTTGTCCTCCACCAGGCCGTACACCGTATCGTTCAGGCGCAGCGCCGCGGCCTGGGCCAACTTCCCCGGAATCCGCGCCAGGCCCCGCAGGTCATCCCGCAGGATCATCTCCCGCGTTACCGTGATGAGTTCGCCGTACTTGTGGGGGGTGTACGACGCCTTGAACTCGTCCAGTGCGGCGGTGGTGTACGGGTCTCCCTCGGCCACCTCGGGCAGCGCGCCCAGGTCGTCCAACTGCACGCTGTCCTGCTCGGACAGGCTGGCGATGGACACCACGCTACACCACTTGCGCCAGTCCTGCGGGTAGTGGTTGTACTCCACCTGGAGTTTCTTGTTCATCGTGTCGGCCAGCAGGTTGGGTAGGTCGGTGGTGAGCATGGCGGCTTCCTGCGCCCGCGCCCAGAAGCGGCCCGCGATGACGTAGTCGCCGGTGATGTGCACGTACAGGTCGCGCAGCCCCAGGAACGGCCGCACGCGCCCGTTGCCCAGCCGACTCTCGGCGGCGCGCAGTTCGGGCTCCCAGTGCTCCGGCGCGATCCCGAAGGCCCGATAGCACGCGGCCCGCACCGCGTCGTCGGGGCTGAGGCCCATCGCCACGGTCGGCGCGGCCCCCGTCCACTCGCGCGCCGCCAGCGGCTTCGGCGTCTCCAACCCCGTCGGGCGACGCGCAGGCTCACCGCCAAGACGCGGGGGCTGCAAAGCGCCCACAACGCTCTGCTCGCCCGCGCTACCCGCGGCCTCAAAGTCACCCTTGCTCTTGTTCGTCTGCTCTTCCATGTCTGTTCTCCTTTCCTCTTCTACTTCCCGTTGATTCGCGTCCATCCGCGGCCGGATGCCCCTCGGATTTTCCACGTCCCCGCGGTGCCGTTCCAGCCTCGTCGGATCATACGCCTCGGCGATGCGGTCCAGGCTCCCGCCGGCGCTGGGATGCAGCACGATGTCGGCGGAATGGACGGCGGCAATGCGCTCCACCAGGCGCGCGGCGCGTCCGCCGTAGCGCACGGGGCGCGACTCCACCGTAACGTCGGCGCTGATGCCCACGTTGGGGGTGGGGCGACCCTCCCCGCGCGCCCGCACGCAGTCCCGCGCCAGCCGCCACGCCTCGCGGGCCGACGGCAGAAACGCCAGGCGCGCTTTCAGGCCGTCGGGCGTGGCCCGCACCGAGTGGTACGCCCCCACCGCCTGTCGCACCGACGGATGTTGGCCCGGCGGCGCGTGATCCATCAGCGCCGTGGCCCCCTCAAACAGCGGCGCCGCCTCGGCTAGCACCTCCGGCGTCCACAGCCACCCGTTCAGACTCAGCCCGGGGCGGATGAGCGTAACCTCCAGTTCCCGCGCTTCCCCCGCCACGATGGATGCATCCAGCGCGTTCGTGATTCGGATTTGGGTCATGGAATACCTCCTGTGTGGGATTCCGGCAGAAGCGCAAGCACGGTGCGCCCGCCGATTGCGGAGGCGGTATAGCATGGGTGGGGAGGGTTGATAAGGGAGAAGGGGCGAATTGCGAAATGCCACGATAGCCCCGTTTGACGAGGCGTATGGGATGCTGTAGAATCCATGTCAGGAGGCATGGAGATGTCTGCGCGAGTCTTCACCGCTGTGATCTACAAGGAAGACGACCTGTACGTGGCCGAGTGCCCGCAGGTCGGCACGGTGAGTCAGGGCCGAACGATTGAAGAAGCCATTGCGAATCTAAAGGAAGCGACCGAACTCTACCTGGAGGAGTTCCCGCTTCCGGACACACCTCCCCCGCTGCTGACCACCTTTGAGGTCGCCGTGTATGCCTAGGCTGCGCCGGGTCTCGGCCCAGCAGGCGATTCGCGCACTGGAACGTCTGGGGTTCGTGCAGGTACGCCAGCGCGGAAGCCACGTCGTCCTGAAAAAGCAGACCCCAAAAGGCGCAATCGGCTGCGTTGTGCCTTTGCATGATACCCTCGCCGTTGGAACATTGCGGGCCATCCTGCGCCAGGCAGGGGTCTCCCCCGACGATTTCATGGAGCATCTGTAGAGCCCCTGGCACAGGCAACCCCGCTCCCCACCCTGCCCCTGATCCTACCGTTACCCGAAGTAAACATGGCGATTGCTCAACGTGGGTATGGCGAATCAAGCCAATTGATTATTGCGCCCGGATGCCGTATAATCCACACAAACCAACAGCCACAGCCCGATCGCCAACAATCGGCGGCCAAGGCCAGCGGCCATGCGCCGAATGCTCTGCACGAGGAGAACACCATGGACGAAATCGGACGCGCCTACGTGGCGCTGGGACTCCGCATCAACGAGCACTTTCAGGGCTACGTGGACGCCTACATCGGGAGCGAGGAGGCGCGGCAGGCCATCCTGGCCCACGGCCCGCGCTCCATCGCCGAACTCCGCGACGACGCCGACCGCCTGGCGGCGCGCATCGCGGGCGAACCCCTGCCCGAGCCGCGCAAGACCTGGCTGGCGCGACAGGTGGACGCCATGCGCGCCATGCTGGCCCGCCTGGACGGACAAGTGCTCCCCTTCCGCGACGAGGTGCGCCGATTCTTTGACATCTCGCCCGAGCGCATCCCCGAAGACGAGTTCACCGCCGCCATAGACGAAATTGACCGGCTGCTGCCCGGCCCCGGCCCCCTCGCCGAGCGCGTGGAGGCCTGGAAGAAGCAGACCGAGGTGGCCGAGGAGCGCGTGCCCGCCGTGCTGGACCTGGCCCGACAGGAAGCGCGACGCCGCACCCTCGCCCTGCTGCCGCTGCCCGACGGCGAAGACGTGGAGATTCGCATCGTCCGCAATCAGCCCTGGGGCGGCTACAACTGGTATCTGGGGCAGTACCGTTCGCGCATTGACGTCAATCTGGATTTGCCCGAGCGGGTTACGTCCATCCTGCCCCTCATGACCCACGAAGCGTACCCGGGCCACCACACCGAGCACGTCCTCAAGGAGAAAATCCTGTACCGCGAGCGGGGCTGGGAAGAGGCCAGCATCTTCCTGCTGAACACGCCGGAATGCGTCATCAGCGAGGGGATCGCCAACGTGGCGCTGGACATGATCTTCAGCGAGGACGAGGCCCTCGCCTGGCTGCGCGATGTCCTGTATCCGGCGGCGGGGCTGGCCCACCTGGACGTGGAGCGCGACCGGGCGCTGAATCGCGCCTTCCGCAAACTGGCGGGCGTCTCGGGGAATGTGGCCTTCCTGGCCTACGAAGACGGCCTGGGCGAGGACGAGTTGGTGGCGTACATCCAGAAGTATGGCCTGCGGTCCGAGACCGAAGCGAAGTTCAACCTGCGGTTCATCCGAAACCCCATGTTCCGCACGTACATCTTCACGTACTTCTACGGCGAGCGGATGCTGCGCGCCCTCCTGGCCGGCCCCGACCGCCACGACCTCTTCCGTCGCCTGCTGACCGAGCCGGTAACGCCCGGCATGGTGGAAGGATGGATCGCCGAGACCAGGGCAAGCCTAGCATGAAAGTGGCAAGCGGCACGGCTGACATTCGGCGCATCGGGGTGCGCGTGCTGCGTGTCCTCGTGGCCGTGGGGCTGCTGTACGTAGCGCTGGGGCTGGGATTTCACATCAAGTGGAAGCACGAACTGGACGCCTGCAGAGCGTTGCGACAGGCGCGGGGGGAGTTCGTGGAAGCCGAGGTGTTCGCGTGGCCGCTGGCCCTGGCCTTTGACGTTGCGAACTGGCCGGTGTACGCGTACTGGAACGTGTACCACGACGGCACGCCCTTCGCCACACCGTGCACACATCGGTAGGGGCGCAATTGAATCGCGCCCCTACCGTTGCACCGTTCCCATTCGCGCGAACCCGCGGGATTGCGCCACCACGCCGTTACGGGTGCGCCGCCGGCACCTCTTCCTTCTTCACGTGCCAGTCGGCCTCGGTGAACGCGCCCTTCAGAAAAGCGTCAATGTCGGCGGCGGCGCGCTTGCCCGCACCCATGGCGCTGATGACGGTGGCCGCGCCGGTTACGATGTCGCCGCCCGCCCACACCCGAGGCCGCGTCGTCCGCCCCGTGATCGGATCGCCCACGATGGTGCCGTGGCGCGTGCGCTCAATCCCCAGCGCGTCGGTGAACACCATGGGATTGGGCCGCGTGCCCAACGCCATGATGACGTTGTCCACTTCCATGTCAAACTCGCTGCCCGGGATGGGAACCGGCCGCGGACGGCCGCTGGCGTCGGGCTCGCCCAGCGCCATGCGGATGCAGCGCATCCCCCGCACCCAGCCCTTGTCGTTGCCGTAGATTTCCACGGGATTCGTGAGGAACTTGAATTGAATCCCTTCCTCCTCGGCGTGGTGGACTTCCTCGGCGCGGGCCGGCACCTCGTCGCGCGAGCGCCGGTACACGATGTACACCTCCTCGGCCCCCAGGCGCAGCGATGACCGCGCCGCGTCCATCGCCACGTTGCCCGCGCCGATGACCGCCACCCGCTTGCCGATCTTCACCGGCGTGTCGTATTCGGGGAACAGGTACGCCTTCATGAGGTTCACGCGGGTCAGGAACTCGTTGGCCGAGTACACGCCGTTGTAGTTCTCGCCCGGAATGCTCATGAACATCGGCAGGCCCGCGCCCGTGCCCAGGAAGATGGCCTCGTACCCGTCGGCGAACAGATCTTCCAGCGTCAGCGTCTTGCCCACCACGCAGTCCAGCACCAGGTCCACGCCCAGGCTCAAGACGTAGTCCACCTCGGAGCGCACCACATCCTTGGGCAGGCGGAACTCGGGGATGCCGTAGATGAGCACGCCGCCCGGCGCGTGCAGCGCCTCGTAGATGGTAACCTTGTGGCCGTAGCGCGCCAGGTCGCCCGCCGCCGTCAGCCCCGCCGGCCCCGCGCCGATGACCGCCACCCGCTTGCCCGTGGGCGGCGCGATCTCCGGCTTCTGCACGCCGGTGCTGCGCTCCCAGTCGGCGATGAACCGCTCCAGCCGCCCGATGGCCACCGGCTGGCCCTTCTTGCCCAGGACGCACATGGACTCGCACTGGGTCTCCTGGGGACACACCCGCCCGCAGATGGCCGGTAGGTTGTTCTTCGTCTTCATCACGCGGATGGAGCCGGCCAAATCCCCCTCGCGCAGCGCCAAGATGAACTGGGGGATGGGCACCTCAACCGGGCACCCCTCCACGCAGCGGGGCTTCTTGCACTGGAGACAGCGCTGCGCCTCCAGTTTGGCCACCTCTTCGGGATAGCCCAAGGCCACCTCGTAGAAGTTGTGAATCCGCTCCTGCGGATCTTGGGTCGGCATCTCCTGTCGCTCAATTTGCTCACGCGGCATCGTGTCTTCTCCTTAGCCTTCAGCCTTTAGCAGTCAGCGGTCAGCCTTTGGCTCCTAGCCCCTTGCCGCTCGCCGTCGGCTCCAACAAGGCAAGAGCCATAGGCGAAAGGCTAGAGGCTAATGGCCAGAGGCAGAAGGCGCTGATCAGTTCACGCGGTGAATCGGCCTGCTAGCATCCATCGTCGCAGCCGCAGCCGTGGTCCTTCCAGTGCTCCAGGGCGCGCTTCTCCTCGTCCACGTAGATGCGCTGGCGCTCCAGGAGCAGGTTCCAGTCCACCTGGTGGCCGTCAAACTCCGGCCCCTCCACGCACACGAAGCGCGTCTGCCCGCCCACGGACACGCGACACGCCCCGCACATCCCCGTGCCGTCCACCATGATGGAGTTGAGGCTCACGATGGTCGGCGCGGCGAACGGCTGCGTCGTCAGCGACACGAACTTCATCATGATAGCCGGGCCGATGGCCCAGATGCGCGCCGGCTTCAGCCCCGCCGACAGCATCTCCTTCAGCGGCTCGGTTACCAACGCCTTGCGGCCGTAGGAGCCGTCGTCGGTGGTTACCACCAACTCGTCGCTCACCGTCCGCATGCGGTCTTCCCAGAAAAGCAGGTCTTTGTTGCGCGCGCCGATGATGGAGATGACCTTGTTGCCCGCGTGCTTCAGTTCGCGGGCGATGGGGAAGATGGGCGCGATGCCCACGCCCCCGCCCACGCACACCACCGTACCGTAGTTCTCAATCTCGCTGGGGTGGCCGAGGGGGCCCACGACGCTGGCCAGGTAATCGCCCGCGCGTTTCGTCCCCAGCATCATGGTCGTCTTGCCGACTTCCTGAAAAATAAGGGTGAGCGTCCCTTTCTCCCTGTCAAAATCGGCGATCGTCAGGGGGATTCGCTCACCCTTCTCGTTGACCCGGATGACGACGAACTGTCCGGCACGGGCCTTTCTGGCAACCAGCGGCGCCTTCACCTCAATGAGTTTGGTTACCGGCGCCAGGTCTTCGCGGTAGAGGATTTCGTACAATTCTCAGCCTCCTTGCGTGGGTATCGTGGGGCTGCGACAGCGCCCCATTGCGCCTTTCGGAGCGAATTATATACGGGCGCTCCGAACCGTCAAGCCGACCCGTAGCACAAGAAGCAAAAACCCAGTAGAGCGTAGGGCAGGTTTCCATACCTGCCCTACGCTCCGGGCGTTTCTGGCCCTTGCCGCGACGCTTTGACCCACATTCGGAAATGCGCTAAAATGCTAGGCATCGTGCCACCGAGGACGGTCCCCGGCGGCGATGTGTGGGAGGTGCCAAGTGGCAGGTATCGTCTGTGCGATTCGTGGCGGCCCCGAAAGCCAGGCTTCCATTCAGCGGGCC
>JACIWU010000073.1 GCA_014360805.1 Chloroflexota bacterium | reverse complement strand
AAGCGCGCAGAGCAAAGGGAAGGGTGTGGGAGGGGTTAGGTCAAGCGCGCAGAGCAAAGGGAAGGGTGTGGGAGGGGTGAGGTGAGGTGAGGTCAAGCGGCGAAGGCTGACTTCATCGGGTGCAGCGCAACCCACGACTGCGCGCAGAGTCTGCGCATCGCAGCCGGTTTGTCCGCAAACCGAAACGCCCCCCGCGATACGGGCCGGGAACCTATCCCGCAACCTTTCGGGAGGCGCGGGCCTACGCAGTAGGCATGGGCATGGGTTTGCCGGGCGGCTGGAGCGTCGGCAATGGGCGCGGCCTCTTGGGCGTCAGCGTGGGCGGCGCCGTTGGTTCAGCAGTCGGCTCCGGAGGCGCGCCTGGCCCCGGCGCAGGCGACGGCGTCTCCGTCGGCGTGGGCGTCGTGGTGGGTTCGGGCGGCGCGCCCGGCCCGGGT
Source organism: Chloroflexota bacterium (assembly GCA_014360805.1). Taxonomy (NCBI): domain Bacteria; kingdom Bacillati; phylum Chloroflexota; species Chloroflexota bacterium. The sequence continues at coordinate 14,804 of JACIWU010000073.1, read as the reverse complement.
GCGGGCGACGGCGTCTCCGTCGGCTCGGGCGTAGCCGTCGGCGTGGGTGTAGGCGTCGGCTCGGGCGTCTCCGTCGGCGGGATGGGCGACGGCATCGGCGTCTTGTGCTTGGGCCGCACGATGACCGTGGGCCACGGGGTTGGCGTCGGCTGCGGCCCGCCTGGCTCACCCGGCCCCGGCGCGGGCGGCGGCGTCGCCGTCGGCTCGGGCATCGCAGTCGCCGTCGGCGTTACGGGGACGGGGCTGCCCGGGCCGTTCTTTGGGTGAGACGGGGCTGTGGGCACCGGCGTGGCCGTCGGCGCGGGCGGCTCGGCCGGCACCGGCTCCGCCGTCGGCTTGGGCGCGGGGCCTTTGTCGGGCACGGTCCCGCCCACGAGAATCTTCCAGGCCAGCAGCGAGTCCTCGGCCCCAGGCTCGGCCACGACGGTAACCAGCAGGCCGGGCGCAATGTCGGCCAGGCTCATGGCCCCGCCCGGCGCCAGGACCTCCACGCACTCGTCCACGTAGATCGTGCGCCCGTCCAGGATGATGCGACCAGGCTCCACCTCGCGGATCGTCCCGTGGAATTCGGCCAACTTGCTCGGGCGCAGGCCGCGCACGATTTCGGCGACTACCGCGCCATCCGATTGCAGCCGGCCTTCCACCGCCACGACGCGGCCCGGCGCGGGCCGCAGGCTCCGCAGCGGCCGATCTTGCGCCCACGCGGACGTGGTTTCGCCGATGCGAACCGTGCGCCCGGCTACGGTGAGCGTCCCATCGGCCCACTGCGCGGTGCCCTGGAACGCGATTCGCACCGTTTCGGCCTGGGCTGTCGGCTCCACGGCGATGCGCACCGCGCGGAGCGTGCCATCGGGAAGCCGCTCGGCCGAGACTTCGGCGACGCGGCCCACCGGGTCCCCTTCCGCCAGGATGCGCGTCTGCGCGTCGGCGGTTACCGTCCAATCCCCGACCGTCCAGGTGTTGCCCTGTTGGGCCGTTACCACATCTTTCAGCGCCACGGCAGCCGGGGGCTCCTCGCTCAGCGCCATGATGCTGCGCGCCACCAGGGTGCCATCGCCCTGGCGCACGGCGCGCACGCTTGCCCCCTGGCTCTGTTCCGTCAGCGCCTGGCTCTCGTCAATGTAGGTGCCCGGGACAACCTTGACCGGCACGCCCGCCACAACCCACTGATCGGGGCCGCGCTCGGCCACCGGCCCGGTGAGGTTGACCTCGTGCTGGGTCGTTTCCACTTCCACGTCGCGGGCGAGCACCGACCCGTCGGGCCGGAGCAGCCCGCTGGCCTGCACACGTGCGCCCACTTGCAGCCAGCCGACTAGGTTGGTGGCCGCGCTGAACACGACGGGGCGACCGTTGATGAGCCACGTGCTGTCATACGCGCCCGTGATTGTGCCACTGACCTTGACCCACAAGCCTTCGGCGGGCGGCGCGGTCTGGCGGATGCTCAAGGCGACCAGTCGGCCATCCTCCAGCCGCGCGGCGCGCACCTCCACGGTGCTGCCCAGGTCCGGCCGCCGCTCCATCTGGGTCATGGGGTTGACGCTGACCTGGTAACTTCCCACCGCGAGAATATCGGGGTCTTCGCCCAGGACAGGCCCCCTGAACTCCACAATCGCGGCCACGGCCAAACCGCTGAGCGGCCGCTCAACCCTCAAGCCCTGCGCGGGAGCCGCCAGCGCGATCTGATAGGTTTCGTGGGCGCGGACGATGGCCTGCGCCAGGGCGGCCTGTTGCTCGGGCGCCGAATGCCGCTGCACCCACAGGAGCGTGGATTGCTGACGCCGCGCCACCGCCGCCAGGTCGGCCACCAGCGCCCCCGACTGCGTCGCAGGAACCTGCGTCAGGGCTGCCAGCGCCGCGTCCATCTCCCGCGTCATGGCGTCCAGCAGGGCCAGGTCGGCCGCGCCGTCGCGCAGGGTAACTCCCTGCAACTCATTGAGGCGGCGCTTCGTCATGCGCAGATGCACCGCCGCTTGCTCCCTGGGCGTGTCCGCCACCAGCACCTGGATGCGCTCCTTGAGGGCCTTGACGGGATAGAAGGCGCTGCCTGGCAGGCTACGCTCGCCAAGCGCGTTGAGCGTGAACACCAGGACGAGGCAGAGCACCGTGGCCATGGCCGCGGCGAACACCGGCTTCAGCGCAGGCCACAGGCCCGGTATCCCGCGCACGCTCCGCCGCTCGCTCTCCGCGATGGCCGCCAGGAGCCGCTGCCTGCCCCTGGCGACGGCCAGCGCCGACGGTTCGGGCGCGGGCACGGCCTGCAACGCCGCCGCCACCGCCAGCAGGTCGGCCAACTCGTCGCCCTGGGCCGTGCCTGCGCGGTACGGCGACAGGTCGGGCGTCTGCCCCCTGCGCACCTGCTCTATCTTCTCATCCAGAACGTCCCTGAACCTTCGGATCATCCTTTTCCACCCCTGTCCCAGTGCCTTCTCATCGCCGCCAACCCGCGGTGTTGCAACGACTTGACGGCCCCTTCCGGCTTGCCCAGCACGGCAGCCACCTCGGCATTGGACATTCCCTCAAAGAATTTCAGGATGATGACATCGCGCTGATCGTCGGTGAGATGCGACATCAGCCGCAACAGGTCCTCACGGAGGAGACGGGTTTCCACTTCCGCCTCGGGGTCTTGGGCCAGGTCCATGTGTTGATCTTCCAGTTCCACGGTCTCGCGCTTGCCCGAACGGCGGAAATGGTCAATGACGCGGTTTCGCGCGATCCGCAACAGCCACGCGGCCACAGGCACTCCCCGGTAATCAAAGGAGCCGATTGCCTGCCACCCGCGCACAAACACGTCTGCTGCCAGGTCTTCGGCCAGTTCCTGGTCTCCGACCCGGTAGTAGATGTACGTGTATACGCGGCGGTAGTGGAGATCGTAGAGTTCGGCGAAGGCGGCCGAGTCGCGGTTCCGGGCGCGCCTCACCAACTCTTGCTCTCTCCGCGCAAGCAAGTCGGCCTCCATGATCTCCCCCAGTGAAAACAACGCAAACCGGCGGGCTTTGGGTATGGGTTCGCCTCGGTTTGCGCCTATATTCTACCATACTTCTTCGTTTCTATCAATTGCCCTGGCGGGCTGCCCGTGCTACAATCGCGCCATGCGCATCTGCTATACGCTCACGAGTTACCCACCCGCCCTCGGAGGGGCGCAACTCCTCTTTCACGCGCTGGCGCGCACGCTCTCACCTGCCCACGACGTGCGCGTTGTGGCCCACTGGCGCGAGAATCGCACCGACTGGCTCCTGGGCACGACGCTCCTGGCCCCCTGGCGCGCGCGCCCCTACACCATGGACGGCATTCCGGTCTCGCTCATACGGCTATCGCTGGCCGATCGCCTTCTCCTTGCGCCGCTGGCGGGAATGTACTACCCGCTCAAGGACATCGCCGTGCCCGGCATCGCGCGGATTCTGGAACGGCGCCTGGCGTCCCTGTGCGGTCGGCCGGACATCATCCACAATGGGCGCATCGGGCGCGAGGGCATCAGTTACGCCTCGCTGCGCCTGGCCCGACGCCTGGGCGTGCCCTTCGTTTTCACGCCCGTCCATCACCCGCGCTGGGTCGGCTGGTTCTACCGCGCCTACATCCGCCTGTACCGCGAGGCCGATGCCGTCATCGCGCTAACCCAAAGTGAAAAGCAGACCCTGGCGGCGCTCGGCGTGGCCGAGGAGCGCATCCACGTTACGGGCATGGGGGCGATCCTGGCGGCCCGCCACGACGCCGCGACCTTCCGCGCCAAGTACGGAATCCACGGCCCGATGGTGCTCTTCGTGGGGCAGAAGTTTGCGTACAAGAACTACGAGGCGGTGCTGGGGGCGGCTCCGCGGGTGTGGGCGCGATGGCCCGACGCGCGATTCGTCTTCATCGGCCCACGCACGCGCCACTCGGAGCGGGTCTTCGCGGCCTGCTCGGACTCGCGCATCGTGGAACTGGGCGCGGTCGGCATTGAGGAGAAGACATCGGCCCTGGCCGCCTGCGACGTGTTCTGTATGCCCTCGTCGCAGGAGAGTTTCGGCGGCGTCTTCGTGGAAGCGTGGATGATGGGCAAGCCCGTCATCGGGGGCGACATCCCCGCCGTGCGCGAGGTCATCGCCGATGGCGTGGACGGCTTCGTGGTGCCGGCCGACCCCGCGCACATTGCCGACCGCATCCTGGCGCTGCTTGCCGACCCCGTGATGGCGCGGCGCATGGGCGAAGCGGGGCGACAGAAGGCGCTGGCTCATTTCACCTGGGACAAACTTGCGGCCAAGACGCTGGCGGTGTACGAAAGTCTGCTGAAGTAGTGCCGAGGGTCCGCAATCAGTCCAGGGTGTACTTGCGCAGGCCCAGCCACTGGCCCGCAAGGCGAAACACGAACAGCGGATTGTAGATGAGGTAGCGCCGCCACAACCGCCGCGGCTCCTGAATCAGGCGGAACAGCCATTCCAGGCCGCTGTTCCGCATCCAGCGCGGTGCCTGGCGCTTGCGCCCCGACACGAAGTCAAACGCCGCCCCCACGGCGATGATGACGGGCGCGTGTATCCGCCCCACATGTTCGGCGGCCCACAGGTCCTGTTTGGGCGTGCTCATCCCCACCCAGACGATGTCCGGCTGCGCGGCGTTGATGCGCTCCACCGCCTTGCGATCCTCCTCGGGCGTGAGCGGCTCAAAGGGTGGGCAATCCACCCCCACAACCTGCACGCCGTGGAATCGCTGCTCCAGCCGCGACTTCAGGGCCTCGGCCACGCCCGGCTGCCCGCCGTACAGGTAGTGGCGATACCCCTTCGCCACCGACCGCTCGCACACGGCCAGCATGAGGTCCGGCCCGTACACCCGCCGCACGTGGCGGAACCCTCGCAGGCGTGCGATCCAAACCAGGGGCATCCCGTCGGGCGTGGTGAGGCCGCTGGAGTTGAGCGCGCGGCGCACGGCCTCGTCGCGCTGGCATTCCATGACGCCGTGCACCGTGGACACGCAGACGTAGTGGGGGTCGCGGCGGGCAATCCAGTCGTCTATGATGGCGAGAGCCTGCTCCATGTTGATGGCGCTGATGCCCACGCCCAGAACGTTGACCCGAGGCGGCGTAGTCATCTACCGCTCCACAAGCGCCCTGGCCAGGATGCGCCGCACTTCGTCGCGGTCCTTGGTGGCGAAGTACCAGTCTATGGTGCGCTTCAGGCCATCCTTGAAGGCCACCTGCGGCTCCCAGCCCAGCAGACGCCTGGCCAGCGAGTTGTCGGCCACGCGGTTCATCGGCCCGGTCGGCATGTCGGGGCGCAGGCGAATCTCGGCCTTGTGCCCCGTGTATTCCAGCACCATGCGCACGGCATCAATCACCCGCACCCGCTCCATCGTCCCCAGGTTGACCGCCGTTCCGTCGTCTATCTTCTCGCCGGCGAGGAGCGTGCCCCGGACGATGTCATCCACATACGTCCAGTTGCGAATCTGGTTGCCATCGCCCCAGACCTCAAACGGATTCTCGCCGACAAAGGCCCGCGCGATCATGGCGATGACCGCATGGTTCTCCTTGCCGCGCGGCCCATAGACGGTGAAGTATCTACACGAGGCCCCCTTCATCCCGTACTCGCGGCAGTAGGCCTGCAACGTCAGTTCGTTCATGAGTTTGGACCAGCCGTAGAGGTTGTCGGCGTCGTAGGGGGGCTTTACCAAATCTTCGGTGAGGTACATGTCCTGATTGGGGTCGGTCTGAAGGTAGTTCGGATACACACAGCCTGACGAGGCATACACGACCTTCTCCACGTCCGCACGGCGCGCTTCCCAGAAGATCAGCCCGCCGAGGAAGAAGTCCGTGGCCGGCCCCGCCTGGTGTGTGTCCACGTAGCCGCGCCCGCCATGGTCGGCGGCCAGGTGGAACACGGTCTGGATGTCGCGCATCGCTGCCCGTGCTACCCCTGGCTCGCGCAAGTCGGCCTGGACGAACTCCACGCTCCCCGCGTCCAGGTGGTGGCGAATGTTGTCCAGCCTGCCGCTGGAAAGGTCATCCACAATCCTGACCCTGGCCCCCTCGCCCACAAGCGCGTCAACGAGGTGCGAGCCAATGAACGACGCCCCTCCGGTTACAAGAACTCTTCGGTCTGTCCAAAATCCCATGGTGGTCTCGCAGCGAATGAGTGGTCATGCGTAAGCGCCAGGGCCCCGCGCCTATCTGCCATTATAAACGAGCGGCCCGCGCCCGTCAACCGTACGGGCCTGACGACTCAGCGCACCTTCTGTCATGCGACCGAAGACGCACGGGGCAGGTATGGAAGCCTGCCCTATGCTCGCTAGTAGGGTCCTCACCGCGGAAAGCACTGAGGGCGCGGAGATTTCAGAGTAAATCTCTGTGGTCTCCGCTTGCTCCGCGGTGAATCCGAGTCCGTAGGGTGGCTTTCCGTAGTCGCCCACGCTCGTTGTGCGTCGCAGGTTTGGCAGGTATGGAAACCTGCCCTACGCTCGCTCCGAGACCCTTGGGGTCTTCACACGTAGGGCGGCTTTCCGTAGCCGCCGGACGCACGGGGCAGGTGTGGAAACCCCAGGTGCGACCAACGGAGTTCGGAACCGAGTCCGCGACAAACTGGACTAGAAAAAGTAAGAGAATTGTGCTATACTATATGTAAATCCCGCAGGGGAAATGGCGGGGCTAGGGGTGTGCCGTGGCAAACGATGAGCGCGAAGCCTTGATAGAGCGCCTCGTGGCGAAGGTGAAGGCCTGGGGGCTGGAGGCCCCCGCCGTGCTGCTGTTGCAGTCGCACAGCCCGCTCGCCTTCCTGGGGAGCCAGGCGCTGGTGTTCCTGGAACCCGTGTTCCGCATGGCGGGCCGTGAGCGCTTTGCCCAGGATTGGGCGCGGGCGTTGGAAGATCGGGACACCGTGGAGCAAATCGTCCGACGGATTGAAGGCAGGAGATAGGTGCATGGACGGCATCGTGGAACTGCTTTGGAATTCAGGCACCAGCGAGAGACAGGCGCTCATGTTCGTGTTGCTGCTCCTCGTGCTTCCGCTGCTGGCGCTTTTCGCCGCGCAGTTGCGGGCGGGAAAACGCATCACCCTGCGGACCATCCGCGCCTTTGAGTACCTGGGGGCGCTGATCGGGCAGAGCGCGGAGACGGGCCAGCCGGTGCACATGTCGCTTGGCGTCGGCGGGATTGTGGATTCCAGCACCGCGGAAAGCCTGGCCGGCCTCGCGCTGATGGAGCACGTGGCCACGCAGGCCACGGCATGCGGCGCGCCGCTGAAGGTTACGGTGTCAGATCCCACGCTGTTGCCGTTGGCGCAGGACACGTCCCGCAAGGCATGGGAGACACATCCGTACCAATATCAGGTGCAGGAGCCTGAAGCGCGCCTGGTCGCTCCCGATGCCACGGCCTATGCGGCAGGCGTGATGGACATCTTGCTGGGGGAGCGCGTGGCCGCCAACATCATGGTGGGCCGATTCGGCCCCGAGTACCTGCTGATGGGCGAGACCGGCGTCAAGTCGCGCGTGCCCCAGGTGGTGGGCGCGGCGGATCCGCAGGTGTTGCCCTTCGTCCACGCCACGGCCGATGAGGCGCTCATCGGCGAGGAGATGTTTGCCGTGGGCGCTTACCTGCGTCCGAAAGCGGCCCATATCGCGAGTTTGCGCGTCCAAGACTGGCTGCGCGTGTTCCTGATTCTGACCATCTTGCTCGGCGTTTTGCTGCGCTCGCTGTAGATGCGGAGGGAAAGGTGAAGGTCAAATTCGGCCGTAGTCTGGCGGTTGCCATCACCATCGGCACGGGGCTACTCGTCCTGGCGAACTTCTTCGTGCGGAACGAGTACCTGCGCCGCGTGCAACAGACGCTGCTGGATTGGGCGATGATCCTGGCGGCGGTGGCGTTGCTGCTGGGCGCGCTGAACGTCATCGCGACCCACCTGCGCAAGATTCGGGGCAGGCAGCCAGGATGGGTGTACAGCCTGTTCCTACTCGCGGCCCTGGGCACGGTGGTGCTGTTGGGGTTCTCCGACCCGCGCGGGGTGGCGTCGCCTGCCGTGTCGTGGGTGTTTCTGTATGTGCACGTCCCGTTGCAGGCGACTATCTTCGCCCTGACGGCGTTTTTCATCGCATCGGCGGCGTACCGCGCCTTTCGGGTGCGGAGCGTGGATTCGTTCATCATGCTCGTCGCCGGTGTAATTGTCCTGCTTGGGCAGGTGCCGCTGGGGCAGGCCATCTGGGATCGCATCGCGGCGGCGAAAGACTGGATTCTGACCTATCCGAGCACGGCGGGCGCGCGGGGCATCATCCTGGGCGTGGCGCTGGGGACCATCCTGACCGGCCTGCGGGTGCTCCTGGGGATTGACCGGCCACACGTGAAATAGCGCGTTCTTGGGGGAAACGGCATGATCTACTGTCCAAACTGCGGCACCGCAAACCGAGACGGAAGCAGTTTCTGCAACCAATGCGGCCAGAGGTTGGCAGGCGGCTCCAAAGCGACATGTCCGTTTTGTGGTGCAGAGAACCCCATTGAGAACATCTTCTGCGACGCGTGCGGGGCCAAGTTGGCGCCGCTGGTAACCCGTGGCGCGGAGGAGAAAGAGAGGCCCAGACTGAAGGGCCTGTCGCTCCCGACAAAGCCGACGGAGGAAGAGGAACCCGCCCCCCTGGGTGAGGAGGCCGGCCTGCCGCAAGAGCCGACCGGCGCGGCGGGTGAAGAGGAGGAAATCCCCGACTGGCTGGCGCGCCTGCGGGCCAGCCTCGCCGAGACTGCGGAGCCAGAGCGCGAAGCATCCGAGGAGTTCGCGGCGGAAGCGGCCGGCGAGGCCGAGGAGACGCCGGAAGAAGTCCCAGACTGGCTTCGCGATTTGGGCGCGCCGCCCCCCGTGGAAGAACCGGAGGAGCCGGTCGCGCCCGCGCCGGAGGAGTTCGCGGCGGAAGCGGCCGGCGAGGCCGAGGAGACGCCGGAAGAAGTCCCAGACTGGCTTCGCGATTTGGGCGCGCCGCCCGTGGAAGCATCGGAGGCACCGGTCGCGCCCACATTGGGCGAGGCGCCGCCGGAAGCAGAGGCCGAGGAGGCCGCGCCAAGTGAAGTTCCGGCGGAGGCTCCGGCTGGCGAAGCGGAAGTCGAACCGCCCGCTGCTGGCGTTCCTGCGCTGCTGGAGGGCGAACCGCCTGCCCCCGCAGAGGAACCCCTCGCGGCGTGGCTGCAAGAAGAGGGGCCGGTCATCCTGGAATTGGGCGAAGAGGAGATGGAGGAGGAGGAAGCCGGGCCTGCCCCCGCGTCGGCGCCCGAAGTCCCGGCGTGGCTGGAGACCCTGGCGTCGGGTGCCGCGGTGCTACCCGAGGAATTGGGACCGATGCTTGGGGCGCCCGGCAAACCAACGCCCGAGGAAGCGGGGCTGGAGCGGGCGGCCATCCCCTCGTGGCTGGAAGTGCTGAGACCGGGCCGCAAGAGGGAGGAAGGGGAGGAAGCGCCCGCCGAAGAACCCGCCGAGACGGAAGGCGTGCTGGAAGGCGTGCGCGGGGCGCTCAGGCTTGTGCCCGCCATTGACCCGGGCCCCGACCAGTTTGTGCGGGCGGTGTCGGCGGCGGCCACGGTTACGCCCGCCCACGCCGAGACGTTGACCCAGGTTCTCGCCAGGCCCATCGCGTCGTCGGTGAGGCCGCGTGCCGTTCGCATCCCCCGCCGCGAGCGAGGGCTGCCGTGGCTGGCGTTCCTGCTCCTGCTGGCGGCAGTGCTGATTCCCATCCTGTCGCCCGGGCTGGTGCCGGGCGGCGGTCAGGTGCCCGTAGCCAAGCCCGCGGAAGACTTCGCCGCGCAAATCCAAAACCTTGCGCCCGGGGCAAGGGTGCTGTTCTCGTTTGACTACGACCCGAGCGTGTCCACCGAACTGGACTGGCCGGTGCGCGAGGTGCTGGACAATCTCAAGTCCAGGGGCGCTGTGCTCCTCGTGATGAGCACCACGCCGACCGGCCCCGGCCTGGCGGCGCGCATGGGTCTGGAGGACACCGCCACGCTGCTGGGGTATCTGCCGGGCCAGGAGATGGGCTTGCAGCGCCTGGCCGCGAGTTTTTCGGGCGCGTTTCTGGTGGACTACCAGGGGAAACGGGTTGACGAGGCGGCCCTGGGGGTTCAGTCGCTGGGTGATGTGGCGCTGATTATCACCGCGGCGTCGTCGCAGGATGCGGTGCGGTGGTGGGTGGAGCAGGTGGGCAGCCAGACGCACACGCCCATCTGCGCCATCGTCAGCGGCGCGATAGAGCCTTCGGTGCGGCCCTACTACAGTTCGGGGCAACTGGCCGGCCTGGTGAGCGGATGGATTGGCGGGCTGGCGTATCGGCGGGCGGCCTCGCCCGATGCGCCCATGAGCGCGCAGGACATGGCGGCCATTGAGGCGCAGTCGTTGGGGCATCTGGCCGTCGTCGCGCTCATCGTGCTCGGCAATCTGGCCTACTGGGGCAAGCGCCTGTTTGGGGGACGGTCATGAGCGATCTCGTCGGCATCTGGATATCCGCGCTCCTCACGGTGATGGTACTGAGTTACCTGCTCGGCGACAACCCGCTGTACCGCCTGGCCGAGCATCTGTTCGTGGGGACGGCGGTGGGCTACGCCGTCCTGGTGGCCTACTACAGCCTGTTGCGGCCGCGTTTGCTGTTGCCGCTCATCCAGGCCCCGCTTGAAAACTGGATGCTGATCGTGCCGCTCCTGCTGGCGGTGCTGTTGCTGGCGCGGCTCAATCATTCCTGGCGGGGCGCGGGCCTGGCCCCGCTGTCCTTCCTGCTGGGCGTCGGCGTTGCGCTGGCCATCGGGGGCGCGCTGTTCGGCTCCATTCTGCCGCAGGTGGAAGGCACGTTCGTGTCGGTGAACCCGGCCGATGGCGGATGGGGCGTTGCACTGAGCCATCTCGTGCTGGTCATCGGCACGGTGAGCACGCTGGCCTATTTCTACTTCACCGGCCAGGGCGATACGGGGCTGGGTCGGGTGCGCGGCGGGTTCCTCAAGGCGTGGCGCGGCCTCGGCAAATGGTTCATCATGCTGACCTTTGGGGCGCTCTTCGCCGGCACGGTGATGGCCCGGCTGTCCTTGCTCATCGGACGGTTGCAGTTCCTGGTAACCGAGATTCCCAAGACTTTGCGATAACGGCCGCCTGGGGTTGAGACATGACAGACAGTTACGCGATAGAATCCATTCTGGCAGCGGACTGCGGCACGTCCACCACGCGGGTTTTTCTGCTGGACGTGGTGGACGAACAATATCGGTTTGTCGCCGGTGGGGAGGCCCCGACCTCGGTGGCGGCTCCGGGCAACGATATTGTCATCGGCGTGATTCAGGCAATCCGCCAGTTGGAAAGCATTACGGGCAAGCGGTTCCTGGACGATGAGCAGAAACTCATCCGCCCCGAACGCTCGGATGGTTCAGGCGTGGATGCATTTGTGGCGACGGTGAGCGCCGGCCCACCGCTGCGGGTCGTGTTGGCGGGCCTGGTGCCCGAGATGAGCGTTACCAGCGCGGCGAAGGCGCTGTCGTGGGTCCCCTCATTGCTGGAAGGCATCGTTTCCCTGGGCGGAGATTCGGACCCCGCCGAGCAGATAGACCTGATTCGCCAGGTAGCGCCCGATGTCGTCGTCATGGTCGGGGGCACGGATGGGGGAGCTGTGCAGGCCATCGGGGCGCTGGCCGATGCGGTGGCCCTGGCCAGCAAACTGCTGGAACGGGAGCGCCGCCCGGAGTTGGTGTTCGCGGGCAATGTCAACGCCCGCTCCCTCATCGCCGAAAAGGTGGCGGGGCTGATCAACTTCCACCCCGTGGACAACATCCGCCCTCGCCTGGACGTGGAGCAGGCTGGCCCGCTGATAGAAGAACTGGAGACGCTATACACGGACCGGAAGATGGCACGCCTGCCCGGGTTTGGCCGCTTGAGCGCGTGGAGTCCGATTTCTGTCGCGCCCGGGGCGCGGGCGTTTGGGCATGTGATCCAGTTCGTGGCCGAGCAGTACGGCCTGAACGTGCTGGGCGTGGACGTGGGCTCCAGCCAGACGGTGCTCGCCTCGGTTCTGAACGGGGAGTTCGCTTTGACCGTGGGCAGCGGCTGGGGCATAGGGCTGGGGGCCAGGCGCGTTGTGTCCGATGCCACGCCCGCGGGCATCGCCCGCTGGGTCATAGACGAAGACGCCGCGTTGGCTGACGTGCTGGATATTGCGCTGACCAAGGCGGCGTATCCCCGTTCTGCGGCGACCACCGCGCTGGAGGTGGAGGTGGAGCAGGCAGTGGCCCGCGAGGCGCTGCGCCTGACCGTGGGGCGGGCCATGCCCGTCTGGGAGGCCGACGCCCACCGCCCGTATCCTGACCTGTCGCCGTTCTGGGATGTGATCGTGGTGTCGGGCGGATTCCTGCCGCGACAGGCGAATTTCGCGCAGAGCGCCCTCATGCTGCTGGACGCGCTACAGCCCATCGGCATCTGCACGCTGGTAGCCGATACGACGGGGTTGACGGGGGTTCTGGGCGCGGTGGGCGCGGTTCAGCCGATGGCCGCCGCCCAGGTGCTGGAACACGACGCCCTGCTCACGCTCGGGACGCTCATCTGTCCCGTGGGCGCAGCGGGAGAGGGCGATTTGGTGTTGCGCGCCAGTCTCAAGTATCCCGACAAGCAGACCCTGACCCTGGATGTAACCTACGGCTCCATAGAGGTGATACCGCTGGAGGCGGGTCAGAAGGCCACGCTGGAGTTGCGCCCCACGCGGCAGTTTGACATCGGCTGGGGGCGGCGGGGGCGCGGGGCCGTGGCCGAAGTGGATGGCGGGCCGCTGGGGATCGTGATAGACGCGCGCGGCCGGCCGCTTGCGCTGCCCGACGGCCAGGACGACAGGCGCCGCGTGCTGCAGAAGTGGCGATGGAACATCGGGTATTGACGATGCCGAACGAAATGGAGAGCGACGGCGAATGAAGCACTACTGCACCCTCATGCGCGTTGTGCCGTTGACACTGCTGCGACGGGAGCGGATGCTCCCCACCCGAGGCAAGATACTCGTAGGCATGGACGACCGGGTGGACGCGGTGGACATCATCGGTCGGTATGAGCGTCCCGGCAGGCTGATTCGCCTGGATGCGGGCGCGGCCCTCCGCCTGGGCCATCGCAATGTGGCCGATTTTCTCAAGAAGCGCATCGGCGAGAGCGTCCAGCGCGGCGAAGTCATCGCAGTCAAGCCGCGCCTGGGCAAGTTGTTCCCCAGGGTCTTGCAGGCTCCGGTGAGCGGCCGCCTGGTGGCCATGAGCGACTCGCAGATACTCCTGGAGTCCGACGTGGAGGAGAGCGAGATCCGCGCGCACCTGAGCGGGCGCATCGTCAGCGTGATGCCCGAGCGTGGGGCGGTGATTGAGACGGCCGCGGCGCTGGTGCAGGGCGCGTGGGGATTCGGCGAGATGTCCCACGGTGTGCTGCGGGCGGTGGTGGATTCGCCCGAGGACGTCCTGTCGGAGGACAAGGTGGATGTCTCGTGTCTCGGCGCCATCGTCATCGGGGGCGCCGACGCCACCGCGGAGGGGCTTGCCCAGGTGAGCAAGATGCAGGCGCGAGGCCTGATTCTGGGCGGCCTGTCGGCGACCCTTCTGGACCATGTCGCCGGTCTGCCGTTCCCTGTCGTCATCATGGAAGGGTTCGGGCGATGTCCCATGAACCCCTTCGCCTTTGAGATACTGAAGAGCCATATCGGGCATGAGGCGGCGGTGGATCCGGGCTACGCAGACCCGTGGCGACCGCGGCGGCCCGAAATTATCATTCCGGTGCCTGTGGCGTCTGCGGCGGTGGACTCGGCGCCAGAGGCGCTGCTGACGGATGGCTGCAAGGTGCGCGTGGTGCGGGGCGAGCGCCGCGGCGTGGCGGGCGTGGTGATGGCGCTGCCGGAGCACCCCACGCGGTATGATGTCGGGGTGCTGTTGCCGAGCGTGGAGATTCAGGCGGACTCGGGCGACCGTGTGATGGCGCCTGTGAGCAACGTGGAAATCGTGGGCTAATTTGCCGTAAGGAGGGGATTGGCTATGTTTGCACGAATACTAGAGCCAGGGAGCAAGCGTCGGCCGTTTGTGATCGCGGCTATCGCGCTGGTGGGGCTGCTTCTCGTGGGGCTGTTGGGCATCGGAGTTTACTCGCTGCTTCAGAAGGGGGGCGGGGGAGCCGCCGTGGCGCCCACCGAGACGCCGGCGATCTCCACGCCGACGCGCGAGCCGATCCCTAGCCCCACGCCCACGCCCACGCGCACCGCGAGGCCCACCAACACGCCTGTGCCTGTGGGGACGGCGGAGACCCCGACCGCAGAAGCCACGGCCGCGCCGGCGCAACCTACGATCGCGCCAACCGCCACGCCTACACCGGCGACGACCACGCCGAACACAGGCTCCAGCACGCTGATTCTCCTGGTGGCGGTCCTGGTGGCCGTCCTGCTGGTGGCTGTGCGGAGAGTGCGCACGGCGAGCGAATGAGTGCGCCCGCGTTCGCGCGGAGGGAGGTGTAACGTGCCGGAGAGTTAGCCTGCCGCGTCAGGCTTGTTGTGGACTGCGTTTGAACGAGGATTCACGACTCTGAAGGGAGAGGACAAATGGATATCAAAGGCAAGATCAGTTCCAGCGTGGGAAAGTTTGAGGAGTTGGCGGGGAAGGTGCCCGGCTACAAGGGCTACAAGCAGAAGGAACTCCGCCGCGAGGCCGACAAATTGCTCCGCACGACCATTGCCAACCAACTGTCGGACCTGCGCATGAAGTTGAGTGGCCTGCAATTGGACTTCTTGAGCGCCGGCAAGTTGTACCTGGTGGACGACCTGGAGCGGGCCGTGGGCAAGTTGCAAATCCTCATTGACCGGCTGAAGACGGCTTCCTACGGCTACGCCGGGTT
>JACIWU010000072.1 GCA_014360805.1 Chloroflexota bacterium | reverse complement strand
AACGTGAGGGGGTCGGATCGTGTGGGGACAGGCGAATCCGTCCCCTCTCTCGCCGGGAGAGGGCCAGGGTGAGGTTGGCATCACCGCGCGGGGCTAAACCCCCGCGCTTGTTTGACGAACTGTCATCTCCTGCGGCGGGTTTTGTCATCGCGAATTCATCTACGGGCGCTACAATGAAGTGCAAGACCCCCGTGCTACCTGTTTGCGCCAGACCAAAACCCTTCTTCCCAGGGAGCCCGCGGGGCACCAAAAGGGCCACGTCCGCACAAAGGCGTGGCCCTTTTGCTTGACGCGCCCCTGTGCTGTGCTATACTTCGCTCAGTCTCTGTACACTCAAGCACGGCTGCCCATGCGATGCCAAGTTCACTCTATGGGAGAGGGAGTATGACACGCGAGACCAAGGACGCCCGCCTGCAATTCCCCGACGGTTTCCTCTGGGGCACTTCCACCTCCTCCCATCAGGTGGAAGGCAACAACGACAACAACGACTGGTGGGATTGGGAACAGGTCCCCGGCCACATCCACGACGGCTCCAAATCGGGCCTTGCCTGCGACCAGTGGAACCGGTACGAGCAGGACCTTGACCTGGCGAAGGCGCTGAACAACAACGCCCACCGGTTTTCGCTGGAGTGGAGCCGCATTGAGCCGGCCGAGGGGCAGTGGAGCGCCGAGGCGATTGCCCACTACCGCCGCGTGCTGGAGGCGCTGCGCGAGCGGGGCCTGGAGCCGTTGGTAACGCTGTACCACTTCACCCTGCCGCGCTGGCTGGCGGCCAAAGGCGGCTGGGAGAACCCGCAGACCGTGGACCTGTTCCGCCGCTACGCCGCTAAAGTGGCCGACGAACTGGGGTCGCTGGCCCACTACTGGGCCACCATCAACGAGCCGGTGATCCTGGCGCTCATGAGTTACATCATGGGCCAGTGGCCGCCGGGCAAGAAGAGTTTCCGCACGGCGATGCGGGTGCTGCGCCACCTGATGCGCGGCCACGCCCTGGCCTATCGGGAACTGCACGCTCGGATCGCCGAGCCCCCGATGGTGAGTTTCGTGCATTACATGCGGCCTTTTGACCCCTGGAACCCGCGCTCGCCACTGGATCGGTTCGTGGCGGGCGTGCTGGACTGGCTGATGAATGGCGTGGCGCTGTCGGCGGCGATGGACGGCGTCTTCCGTCCGCCCATCGGCCGATGGGATCGGATGCCCGAGGCGGTCAACTGCCTGGACTACATCGGCATTGACTACTACGGGCGCGACATGGTGGCCTTTGACCTGCGCCAGCCGGGGATGTTCTTCGCGCGGCGCTTCCCCATGCCCGGGGCCGAATACAGCATGGACGGCTGGGGCGAGGTCTGCCCCGACGGGCTGTACCGCCTGCTCATGCGGTTGAGCCGATACGGCAAGCCCATCATCGTTACCGAGACGGGCATCCCCGACAACACTGACGCGCAGCGCCCGCGCTTCCTCATCACCCACACGGCGGCCGTGCACCGGGCCATCCGCGAGGGCGCGCCGGTCAAGGGGTTCTTCCACTGGTCGCTGCTGGACAACTTTGAATGGGCCGAGGGATACGCGGCCAGGTTTGGCCTTTACCACACGAACTTTGAGACCCAGGAGCGGACGCTGAAGCGCAGCGGCGAGGTCTATCGCGACATCTGCGCAGCCAACGCCATCACCAAGGAGATCGTCCTGCAGTACGCTCCGGAGGTCGCGGGTCAGGTGTTCGGATAACTCGGCGAGAGCGGCCGCGCCAGGGGAGCGCGGCCTGCGAACTTTCAGCAAAGGGAGGCAGTGCGATGAGAACCCTGAAGAAGGTCCTGCTGGGTATCCTGGCATTCCTGGTCGTACTGGCGGCGGTCATCGGCGGGGGCGGGGTGTATCTTGTGCGGCGCAACTTCCCGCAGACGAGCGACACGCTCACCGTCCCCGGCTTGCAGGCCGAGGTGCGCGTCCTGCGCGACGAGTGGGGCATCCCCCACATCTACGCGCAGAACAACCACGACCTGTTCTTCGCCCAGGGATACGTCCACGCCCAGGACCGCATGTGGCAGATGGAGTTCTGGCGGCGCATCGGTATGGGGCGGCTGGCCGAAATCCTGGGCAAGAGCGCCCTGGAATCCGACAAGTTCCTGCGCACCATGGGGTTCGACCGCATCGCCGAAGAGGAACTGCGGCGGATGGATTCCCAGACGCGCGAAATCCTGCAGGCCTACGCCGATGGGGTAACGGCCTACATCCAGCAGCGCAAAGGCCGGCTGGGCATTGAGTTCACACTGCTGGGGTTGACGGGCGCGAAGTTTGAGCCGGAGCCTTGGACCCCGGTCCACACGCTGACATGGGCGAAGGTGATGGCCTACGATCTGGGCGGCAACATGGATTCGGAGATCATGCGCGCGGTCGTGCTCAAGAAGTTCGGCGCGGACGCCGTGCAACAGTTGCTGCCCGCCTACAGGCCCGATCACCCGGTCATCGTCCCCACAGGCGTGGCATGGCAGGATGTGGACACGTCGCTGCTGGCGGTGCTGGATGATGTCAACCGCTTCGCGGGCCGCGAGGTGCTGGGCACGGGCAGCAACAACTGGGTCGTCGCGGGCAGCAGGACCACCACCGGCATGCCGCTCCTGGCCAACGACCCGCACCTGGCCATCCAGATGCCGTCCATCTGGTACGAGATCGGCCTGCACGGCGGCGATTTTGACGTGGTGGGGTCATCGTTCCCGGGCGCGCCGGGCGTCATCATCGGCCACAACCGCTACATCGCCTGGGGCGTTACCAACCTGGGGCCTGATACGCAGGATTTGTTCGTGGAGAAGATCAACCCCAACAACCCGAATCAGTACGAGTTCAAGGGCGAGTGGCGCGACATGCAGGTCATCCAGGAAGAAATCCGCGTGGCCGGACAGAGCGAGCCGGTGAGTCTGACCGTGCGGATCACACACCACGGCCCCATTGTCAACGACGTGATGGGGCCGCTGCCCACGGGCACGGCCCTGCGGTGGACGGCGCTGGAGCCGAACACGCTGTTCCGCGCCGTGATCAAACTGGACCTGGCGCGCAACTGGGATGAGTTCCGCGATGCGCTGCGCGACTGGGACATCGCCGGCCAGAACTTCGTGTACGCGGATGTGCAGGGCAACATCGGCTATCAGTCCACCGGCAAGTGGCCCATCCGCGCCAAAGGCGACGGGCTGATGCCCGTCCCGGGCCACACCGGAGAGTACGAATGGCTGGGCTACGTCCCGTTTGAGGAAATGCCCTACCTGTTCAATCCGAGCCAGGGATTCGTGGTTACGGCGAATCACGCCGTGGTGGATGAGAAGTACCCGTACCTGGTGTCGCTGGAGTGGGGCAGCGGCTACCGCGCGGCGCGCATCACGGAGATGATCCAGGCCAAGGCCAAACTGTCGGTGGAGGACATGCAGGCCATGCATGCCGACACCCTGTCGCTGGGGGCGAAAGAGGTGCTGCCGTACTTCCTGAACCTGAAGCCCCAGGCCCAGGAGTTGCGCCAGGCGCTGGAGATTCTGCGCGGGTGGGACTACCGATTTGACAAGGACAGCGCCGGCGCGGCCATTTTCGGGGCGGCGCTGCTTCACCTAGTACGCGACACGTACCTGGACGAGATGGGTGCCAACATCCTCAAGCAGTACTTCGGCGCCACGTCCATGACGACGGTGGCCATGGTCCGCGGGCTGGAAGACCCCAACTGGCCCTGGTTTGACGACAAGCGCACGGGGCAGGTGGAGACGCGCGACGACATCCTGCTCCGCGCCCTCAAGCACGCCGTGGACGATCTCACCAAGCGCCTGGGGCCGGACATGCCGCACTGGAAGTGGGGCAACGTGCACACGGCCACCTTCCGCAATCAGTCGCTGGGTAAGTCGGGCATCGCGCCGATAGAGGCGCTCCTGAACCGCGGGCCGGTGCCCGTGAACGGGGCCGCGGAAGTCGTGAACAACACGCCGTTCAGCGTGATACGCCCTTACGGCGTTACAGTGCTGCCGTCGTACCGCCAGGTCATAGATGTCGCGGATTTCACCCGGTCCCAGTCCATGCACACGACCGGCCAGTCGGGGCACACGTACCACAAACACTATGACGACATGGTCCTGTACTGGCGCGACGTGAAGTATCATCCCATGTTGTGGGCCCGCGAGCAGGTGGAGAAGGCCGCGGTGGACACCCTGATTCTCAAACCGTGAATCTTTGCAACCCGTGAGGAGACGCTGTGGAAGCCGACCTACTTATCGTCAACGCAAGCGAATTGCTGACCCTGGTGTCGGGGGGAAGCCCCCGGCGCGGGCCGGACATGAACGACCTGGGCCTCATCCCCTGGGGCGCGGTGGCCATCCGCGATGGTCTCATCGTGTCCGTTGGCCCCACCGACGAACTCCGGCGCACCGTCCACGCCGAGCGGACACTGGACGCGGGCGGGCGCGTGGTCATGCCCGGATTCGTGGACCCGCATACGCACCTGGTGTACGCGGGCCACCGCGCCGACGAGTTTGAGATGCGGTTGCAGGGCGCTTCGTACATGGAGATCATGGCGGCGGGTGGCGGCATCATGAATACCGTGCGCGCCACCCGCGCCGCATCGGTGGACGACCTGGTGCGCGAGTCCATGCCTCGCCTGCGCCGAATGCTGGAGCACGGCACCACAACCGCCGAGGCCAAGACCGGCTACGGGCTGACCACCGCCGACGAGATCAAGATGTTGCACGCCATTGCGGCGCTGAACTGCGCGCAGCCCGTGGAACTGGTGCCCACGTTCCTGGGCGCGCACGCCATCCCCGCCGAGTACAAGGGCGACGCCGAGGGGTTCGTGCGCCTGGTAGCGGACGAGATGCTGCCGGCGGTGGCGGCGCTGCCCGCCGAATCGCGCCCGCGCTTCTGCGATGTGTTCTGCGAAGATGGGGCTTTCACGCTGGAGCAGAGCCGCCGCATCCTGGAGCGAGCAAAGGGGTTGGGGCTTGGCCTCAAGATTCACGTGGACGAGTTCAAGGCGCTGGGCGGCACGGCCCTGGCCGTGGAACTGGGCGCGGTGTCGGCGGACCACCTGGTGGCCACGCCGGAGGACGAGGTGCGACTGCTGGCGCAGTCGGACGTCATCGCCGTGTCGCTCCCCGGGACGCCCTTCGGCCTGGGGCATCGCGAGTACACGCCGGCCCGCGCGCTTGTGGCCCAGGGGGGCGCGCTGGCCCTGGCCACAGACCTGAACCCGGGCACGTGTCCCTGCGAGTCCATGCAGTTCATCATCGCCCTGGCGTGCCGGGCCATGCGGCTGACGCCTGCCGAGGCCATTGTCGCCGCCACAATCAACGCGGCCCACGCCATCGGCATGGGCCACCGAGTCGGCAGCCTGGAAGCGGGCAAGCAGGCCGACATCCTCATCATGGATGTGCCCACGTATCGGATGCTGGCGTACCGCTTCGGAACGAACATGGTGCGGGTGGTGATAAAGCGGGGGACGGTTTGTTTGGGGGCGGGCGACGAGCAGTGATATGATGACCATGCCAGGCGCGGGCATGCCGTCCTAGTCCCGCGCTGGCCGCGGGGAGGTGAACATATTCCGCGGGTTTCTACGCACCCAGGCACAGGCCCTACAGTGCCACACCAATGTGCAGGTGGCGGGCCTCGTCGGTTGCAACCTGCTGTTCAACATCGTCGCCAACTCCAGTTTCAAACTCTCCGCGGCCAGTTCCAACTGGCGCGGGTTCCTGGCGTGGCAGGTAGTCGGGAACCTAGCCGGGCTGGCCACGGTCCTCACCCTCACGTGGCTGCTCAAGTTTCTCCCGCTGCATGTGGCCTATCCGGTTACGGTGGGGCTGGCCATCATCGGCGTGCAGGTCGTGGGCGCGGCGCTGCTGTTCCACGAGGGCATCGCAGCCCGCCAGTGGGTGGGGACGCTGCTGGTGGCCGCGGGCATCTTTTTGATCGGAGGGCGATAGGCCGCGATTCTTCTGGGGTGGTGGCCCATCCGCTCTCTTTGCTCCTGGAACCCGCTCTGTTCTTCAATCCCCTCCTCGCTACCAGACGCGCCCGCCGGTATTTGCAA
Organism: Chloroflexota bacterium; assembly: GCA_014360805.1. Taxonomy (NCBI): domain Bacteria; kingdom Bacillati; phylum Chloroflexota; species Chloroflexota bacterium. The sequence continues at coordinate 9,215 of JACIWU010000072.1, read as the reverse complement.
GTGTTTGGTTGTCCATAAGCCCAACTTGACGTGTAGGGCACTTTGTGATATGATAGGCAAGGTCGTGATGGTTTTCCCAATCGTGCATGCAAAGGGGCGTGCGGGGAGAATGGACTCCGAATGCTGGTGCTACGTCGCTCACGTCGCAGCAAGGTGCCATCGCGTGGCAAGGTCCACCTCGCAGTGAGCCTTGCCCTTTTTCATAGGGGCTTCCTGTCCGGGGGGTGAAAGCGTGAAGTTGAGAGACATCATCCGAGTGGTGGAAGGCAGGGTGCTCACCGAAGGCGTCAACCTGGACATGGAGATTTCGTGCGCTGCTGGCGCCGACCTCATGAGCGACGTTCTGGCCTTCGCCAAACCCAACGCGCTGCTCCTGACTGGCCTCGTCAACCCCCAAGTCGTGCGCACGGCCGAAATGGCCGACATCGCTGCCATCGTGTTTGTCCGGGGCAAACTACCCGGCCCCGAAACCATAGCCCTGGCGAAAGAAAAAGGCATCCCGCTCATCGCTGCGCCCTACACCATGTTTGAAATGTGCGGCAGACTCTACGAGGCCGGGATGGCCAGTTGCGACCTGGACTCCAAACAGGGGTAACGCACCGCATCGGGAGCGCTCGTGTCGCAGGTCCCTCAGATCACAAGGATACAGGAACTTATCTACGAACTGCCGATAGAGCGGGTGATGACCAAGAACGTCATCACCGTGGCTCCCGATACGACCATGAGCGAACTCAAGGAGATCCTCAGGATCAACCGCATATCGGGCACGCCGGTGCTGGAAGGCGGCCGGCTCGTCGGGATTGTCTCCATTGAGGATCTCATCAAGGCGCTGGAGAAGGGCGACATTCACGCGCCCGTGCGGGAGCGGATGGCTACGCGCATCATCACGGTGCAGGCCAGAGAGTCCGTGGTGGAGGCGGTGAAGAAATTCGCCCAGTACAAGGTGGGGCGGCTGCCGGTCGTCAACGAGCACGGGGACCTGGTGGGCATCCTGACCGGCGGCGACATCACCCGCGGGCTGCTGGAAGCCATCGGGCTGGACTATCACGCGGAGGAGATCAGTCGCTACCGCGCCCGGCACATCTTTGAGGACATCGTATCGGACCGGACCGGGCTGATCCTGCGCTATCGCATCAAGGCGCGGGACTTCAGCGGCGGCGGCGGCGCGTCCAGCAAGATCAAGCGGGCGCTGGATCGTCTGGGGGCTCCGCCCATGATCCAGAGACGGGTGGCCATCGCCGCCTACGAAGCCGAGATGAACCTGATCATTCACACGGACAACGGAGGCGAACTCATCGCGGAAATCCAGCCGGAAGTCATCCGCATCGTTGCGACGGACAACGGCCCGGGCATCCCGGACATTGAGCAGGCCATGCAGCCCGGGTTCTCCACCGCGCCGAACTGGATTCGCGAGTTGGGATTTGGCGCCGGCATGGGCCTGGCCAACATCAAAAAGTGCTCCGACTCCATGAAGTTGGAGTCGCAGGTGGGCGTGGGCACGCGGCTGGAAATCGTCATCAAAGTGTCGCCTGTCATCAGCAGCGGTAATTCCGTAAGCGAGCCCGCTGCAAGCGACGGCAAGGAGAAACCGTGATCACCCTATCGGAAATCGTGCGGAAACTCTCTCTGGAAGTGGCGGGGAGCGAGGGGAACCTGGAGCGGCGCGTTGTAGCCGGATATGCGTCGGACCTGCTCAGTTGCGCCATGAACCGCGCCAAGAAGGACTACGTCTGGGTTACGCTGCAATCGCACGCCAACGTGGTCGCGGTGGCGAGCCTATTGGACCTGGCCGCGGTCATCATCACCGAGGGCAATCGGCCCGACGAGGAGACCCTCGCACGCGCGCAACAGGAAGGCGTCAGCCTGCTGCTCACACCCAAGACGACGTTCACCGTCGTGGGCGAATTGTCCGCCCTGGGCGTGCGCGGCGAGCCGGAACCGTCGTCGTAGCCGCAGACCTTATGCTGCGACCGTTTCTCGCAGACTTGCACATTCACACGGTGCTTTCGGCGTGCGCCGAGGTGGAGATGATCCCGCCGCTCATCGTCAGGCGCGCGTGTCGCCTGGGCCTGGGGATCATCGCGGTTACCGATCACAACGCCTGCGCCAACGCCGAGGCCGTCATCCGCGCAGCCGACGGGACCGGCCTGGCCGTGCTCCCTGGCATGGAACTCCAGACCCGCGAGGAAGTCCACCTCCTGTGCCTGTTTGACACGGTGGAGCAGTGCGGGCAGTGGCAGGAAGAGGTCTGGCGTGCGCTGCCGCCGCTAGCCAACCGCGAGGAGTTCTTCGGGCCGCAGTATGTGGTGGACGCGGAGGGCGAATGGGTGCGCACCGAGGAGCGCCTGCTGGCGGCGTCGGCCGACATCGGCCTGGAGCGGGCCGTCGCGCGGGTGCACGCGCTGGGGGGGCTGGCGATACCGGCGCACGTGGACCGGCCGTCCTTCAGCCTGCTGGCGAACCTGGGCATGGTGCCGGCGAACCTCGGCGCCGACGCGCTGGAGGTTACGGCCAGGTTTCAGCCGGAGGCGGGCTTCTCGCAGTGGCCCGAATTGCGGGCCTGGCCCCTTGTGGTCAACGGAGATGCCCATAGGCTGAGCGAGATTCGGAATCGCACCCTGTTCAAAGTGGCTGCGCCGACCGTTTACGAACTTTCCCTGGCTCTTCGGGGCGTGGAGGGCCGGAAAGTAGCAGTGGACTGGCACCCAACCCAATCGTAGAACAAGGAGGAAAGTCGTATGAGCCAACCTGAAACCCTGGACTTGGCGCCGCTGGACGAGGTCATTGACGAATTCGCCGGAGCCAAAGGGGCCCTGATTCCAATCTTGCAGCGGGCTCAGGAGATTTTCGGCTACCTTCCGCCAGAGGTGCTCAAACACATTGCGGAGCGCACCCGCACACCGCTCAGCCAAGTGTATGGCGTCGTAACGTTCTATGCCCAGTTCTACCTCACGCGGCGCGGGAAGTACATCATCCGCCAGTGCGACGGGACCGCGTGCCATGTGCGCGGCGCGGCCAAGATCATTGACGCCGTGGAGCGCGAGTTAGGCATCCGCGCGGGCGAGACGTCGCCCGACTACAAGTACACGTTTGAAGTGGTCTATTGTCTGGGTTCCTGCGGATTGTCGCCGGTGGCGGTCATCAACGAGAAGGTGCATGGCCGCCTGACGCCCGAGGAGATGATCCGCACGATCCGTGAGTTGAAGTAGGCGTGCGAGAACTTTCCCTTCATGTGCTGGATGTGATGGAGAACGCCGTAGAGGCAGGCGCAACGCGCATTGAGGTGCGCATTGACGAGGACTTGGGAGCGGACCGATTGGTCATTGAGGTTGCCGACAACGGGCGCGGGATGAGCAAGGAGATGACGCAGCGCGCGCTGGACCCCTTCTTCACCACGCGGGAGACCCGCCACGTGGGGTTGGGGCTTCCCCTGTTCGCCGCGGCCGCCCAACGCTGTGACGGCGACCTGACGATTGAGTCGGAGCCGGGCCGGGGGACGCGCGTGAGGGCCACGTTTCGGCATAGCCACCTAGACCGCGCCCCGCTCGGCGACATGCCGTCTGCTCTCATGGCGATTCTCCTGTCGGGGCGCCCTGTTGATGTGGCGTACACGCACCGGGTCGGCGAAGCCGAGTTCTCCTTTGACTCGGCAGACGTGCGGCGCGAACTGGGAGACATCCCGCTGACACATCCGGCCGTGCGGCAATGGCTGTGGCAGACGCTGCGTGAAGGGGAAGAAAGCCTGCACGCCCACCGATCCCAACAGTCGTAAACCGTATGACGCAAGGATAACTGGCAAAGCGAGGAGGTGGCAGAATGCCCAAGATCAAAAGCCTGGAGGAACTCAAGAGAATCCGCGAGGAGGCCCAGAAGGACCTCAGGGTCCGCACCGAAACGGGCACCCGCATCATCATCGGCATGGGCACGTGCGGGATCGCCGCGGGCGCCCGCGATGTCATGCACGCCATCCTGAAGGAACTGGAACGGCGGGATATTGAGGCCCACGTGGAGACGGTGGGCTGCATCGGCATGTGCGCGAAGGAGCCCCTGGTGGACATTGAGCAGGCGGGCAAGCCCAGGGTTACCTACGCCAACGTAACCCCCGACATGGTGCCGCGCCTGATTGAGGAGCACCTCGTGCACGGCCACGTCGTCCAGGAATGGGCGCTGGGCCGCCTGGATTCCAAAGGAATCCAGTAGGAACAGCGGATTCTGAGACCGAATGAGAACCACCCATGCGTACACTGTAGACTGAAGACAAGGAGGAACCCGATATGGCCGAACCATTCTATAGGGCCAACGTGCTGGTATGCGGCGGGACCGGATGCACGGCCTCCGGATCGGTGGAGGTCATGACGGCCATGGAGGCGGAGATCAAGCGCCGCGGCCTGCAGGACGAGGTGCGACTGGTGCACACCGGCTGCCGCGGATTCTGCGCCATGGGGCCTGTGATGATCATCTACCCCGAAGGCATCTTCTACTGCCAGGTGCAGGCCAGCGATGTGCCCACCATCGTGGAGGAAACGCTGGTCAAGGGGCGCGTGGTCAAGCGGCTCACGTACACCGAGCCTGAAACGCATAAGGCCCTGCCGTTCTACAAAGAGATTCCGTTCTACAGCAAGCAGATTCGCATCGCCTTGCGCAACTGCGGCATGATTGACCCCGAGAAGATAGAGGAGTACATCGCACGTGGCGGGTACGAAGCCCTGTCCAAGGCCCTCACCAGCATGACCCGCGAAGAGGTCATTGAGGAGGTTAAGCGGTCTGGGCTGCGCGGTCGCGGCGGCGCGGGGTTCTTAACCGGCGTCAAGTGGGAGTTCACCGCCAAGGCCCCCGGCGATGTCAAGTACGTGGTCTGCAACGCCGACGAGGGCGACCCGGGCGCGTTCATGGACCGCTCCATCCTGGAGGGCGACCCCCACAGCGTCATTGAGGGCATGATCATCTGCGGGTACGCCGTGGGCGCGAAGGAGGGGTACATCTACTGCCGCGCCGAGTACCCGCTGGCCATCAAGCGGCTGAAGACGGCCATCGCCCAGGCCGAGGAGTATGGGCTGCTCGGCGACAACATCATGGGCACCGACTTCAGTTTCCATCTGCACATCAAGGAAGGCGCGGGCGCGTTCGTCTGCGGCGAGGAGACCGCGCTCATCGCCTCCATTGAGGGGCGCCGCGGCGAGCCTCGCCCGAGGCCACCGTTCCCCGCCGTGTCGGGCCTCTGGGGCAAGCCGACGAACCTGAACAACGTCAAGAGTTACGCCAACATCCCGCAGATCATCGTCAACGGAGCCGAATGGTTCAGCAGCATCGGCGCCAAGCGCAGCCCGGGCACGGCCATCTTCGCCCTCACCGGCAAGGTGAACAACACCGGCCTGGTGGAGGTGCCCATGGGCATCACCCTGGGCGAGATCATCTTTGACATCGGCGGCGGCATCCCCAGGGGCAAGAAGTTCAAAGCCGTGCAGACCGGCGGCCCGCTTGGCGGGTGCATCCCGGCCCAGCACCTCAACGTCAAGGTGGACTTTGACTCGCTCAAGGAAGTGGGCGCGGTCATGGGTTCGGGCGGCATGATCGTCGTGGACGAAGACACCTGCATGGTGGAGTTCTCCAAGTTCTTCCTGACCTTCGCCCAGGCGGAATCGTGCGGCAAGTGCGTGCCCTGCCGCGTCGGCGGCAAGCGGATGCTGGAAATCCTGACGCGCATTACCGAGGGCAACGGCAAACTGGAAGACCTGGACACCATCCGCGAAATCGCCAAGGGGATGGAGACCGGCGCCCTGTGCGCCCTGGGCCAGTTGACGCCCGGCCCCGTGATGGCCGCCCTGCGCTATTTTGAGGACGAGTTCCGCGCGCACATCCTGGACAAGGAATGCCCCGCCGGAACGTGCAAGGCGCTGGTGCGCGCGCGCTGCATCAACGCCTGCCCGTCGGAGGTGGATGTGCCTGCCTTCGTGGCGCTGACCGCGCAGGGGCGCTACCAAGAGGCGCTGGACATTCACCGCGAGCGCAACCCGTTCCCGCTCATCTGCGGGCGCGTGTGCCCGGCCTTCTGCGAGCAGAAGTGCCGCCGCGGCGACGTGGACGAGCCGGTGGCGTTGCGCCAGGTGAAGCGGTTCATGGCCGACCAGGAGAAGGATCACCCGTGGACGCCGCCGAAGAAGGAAGGCCCCAAGGACAAGAAAGTGGCCGTCATCGGCGCAGGCCCCGCCGGGCTGACGGCGGCGCTGCGCCTGGCCCAGTTGGGCTATCCGGTAACCGTCTTTGAGAAGTTGCCCGTGGCAGGCGGCATGATGGCGGTCGGCATCCCCGAGTACCGACTCCCGCGCGACATCCTGAACATTGAGATTGAGAACATCAAGCGGGCGGGGGTGGAGATTCGCCTGAACCAGGAGATGGGCCGCGACTTCACTATGGACGACCTGATGAACGGCATGGGCTACAGCGCCGTCGTGCTGGCCATCGGCACGCACAAGAGCCGCAAACTGGGCATCCCCAACGAGGACCTGCCCGGCGTGTACCACGGCGTCAACTTCCTGAAGGATGTGGCCCTGGGCAAGAAGCCGGACGTGAAGGGCAAGCGGGTGGCCGTCGTGGGCGGCGGCGCGGTAGCCGTGGACGCGGCGCGCACAGCCCTGCGCCTGGGCGCGAGCAAAGTGCACCTCATCTACCGCCGCACGCGAGGCGAGATGCCCGCGTGGGAGGACGAGGTCCACGCCGCGGCGCTGGAGGGCATCCAGTTCCACTTCCTGACCAACCCCGTGCGGGTCATCGGCACCGATCACGTTACGGGCGTGGAGTTGCAGGCGCAGCAACTGGGCGAGTTTGACGCCAGCGGCCGCCGCAAGCCCGTCCCGATTGAGGGTTCCGAGTTCGTGCTGGATGTGGACCTGCTGATTCCGGCCATCGGGCAGGCGCTGGCCGTGGAGTGCCTGGATTCCTGCGGCGACATCAGTTTCAACCGCGATGGCACCATCACCACCGGGCCCGACCTGGCGACAACCCGCGAGGGCGTGTTCGCGGCGGGCGACGCGGCGCTGGGGCCCGCGACTGTCGTGGAGGCCGTGGCGCAAGGCAACAAGGTGGCCGTGGCCGTGGACGCGTACCTCAAGGGCCAGAAGGTGGAGCGGCCCAAGTACGTAACGCCCTACCACGAGGTGCCGCAGATGTTCAACATGGACGACTACGCCGAGGCCAAGCGGCCCGAAATGCCCGAACTGCCCGTGGAGCAGCGGGTCCGCTCCTTTGACGAGGTGGAACTCGGGTTTGACGAAAAGACCGCCCGCGAGGAATGCAAGCGGTGCCTGCGGTGCGACCTGGAATGGCTGGAGTCCATGGGCCTTCTAGCCGTTACGCAGTCCGATAAGGACGCCGTTGCCGCGCAGACGCGGGCGTAATTCTCACGCGATGCACAGAAAGGAGGCGATTTGCCCGATGGCAACCGTCAACATCAAAATCAACGGAAAGCCGATTCAAGCGCGACCGGGCATCACTGTGCTGGACGCAGCGAAAGAGGCGGGGATTGATATCCCCACCCTTTGCCACCACCCTGCTCTGGCGAACATCGGCGCGTGCCGCCTCTGCCTGGTTGAGGTGGCCAAGCAGCGCACGTTGCAACCCGCGTGTACGTTCCCCATCTCCGAAGGGATGGAGGTGGAGACCGAATCGCCCAAGGCGGTGGAGGCGCGCAAGTTCGTCCTGGAGATGCTCTTCTCCGAGCGCAACCACTACTGTATGTACTGCGAGATGAGCGGCGATTGCGAACTCCAGGCGATGGCGTACCGGTACGGGCTGGACCACTGGACCTACCCCACGCCCTTCCCGAAGATGCCGGTGGATGGCACGCGCAAGTACTTCATCATGGATCACAACCGCTGCATCCTGTGCCGGCGCTGCATTCGGGCGTGCTCGGACCTGGTGGCCAACCACACGCTGGGCGTCCGCTTCCGCGGGGCCAAGACCATGATCAGCGCCGACATGGATGTTCCGTTCGGCGAATCCAGTTGCGTCTCGTGCGGGACGTGTCTGCAGGTGTGCCCCACCGGCGCGCTCATTGACCGCAAGAGCGCGTACATGGGCCGCGAGGTCCATGTGGAGCGTACGGCCAGCGCGTGCACATTCTGCAGCGTGGGCTGCGGCACAAGCATCGTTACCCGCGCCGGCCGCGTGCTTCGCGTGGAGGGCGACTGGGATGCCCCCAACCAGGGCGTGCTGTGCGTGGCGGGCCGCTTTGAGCCGCTCTACGACACGCGCGAACGTCTCACGTCGCCCATGCTCCGCAAGGGCAATGCCCTCGTGCCCGTCTCGTGGGATGAGGCGCTGGATGTCCTCGTTGCGCGGGCGAAAGGGAATAACGGCAAGAAGACCGCCGCCTACGCCACCAGCAACGCGCTGAACGACACGCTCGGCGCGTTCCTCACGGTCTTCCAGGGCAAGGTACACGCCACGGTCGGCGTGCTGGAGCCGACCCTGGAGGAACTGGACCTGCCGGCGGGCGGAACTCTGGCCGATGTGGACGTGGCCGACTGCATCCTTGTGGCCGGCGGCGACCCGCTCGCCGATCATCGGGTGCTCGGCTACCGCGTCAAGCGCGCGCTGGACAAGGGGGCGCGCCTCCTGGTGGTGGCCGACGGAGCCAACGGAATGCTCCCCTTCGCGCATAGGAAGTTCCCCATGGCCGAACTTGCGGAGGCCGTGAAGATATGCCAGGGGAGCGTCGCGCCCGTGGTCATCTACGGCAGCCAACTGGACAGGGCCGATGCGCGCAAACTGGCGGCGCTCACCGGCAAGGCCCGATTCATCCCGTTGTTCCCGGGTGTCAACGGCCACAGGGCCAGGCAACTGGGGCTGAAAGACGGCCTACGCGCCAATAGGGCCAAGGTGCTCTACCTGCTGCTGGGAGACAAAGAACTGCCCGAGGGTGCGGTAAAGGAAGCGCGGCGAGCCGCATTCCTGGTCGTGCATGCGGCCTACAAGAGCGCGGCCGCAGAGACCGCCGACCTGGTGCTGCCGGCGCCCCTCTGGTACGAGCAGGAAGGCGCCTTCACCGCGCTGGATGGGCGCAAAGCGGTGGTCAGGCCGGCTGTGCCCAGGCCCGCGGACGTTCTCACCGAGGCCGAGGTGCTCGCACGGCTGGCGGAAAGACTGTAGTGGCCGACCTCGTGCGGGGTTGGCGGCGCTGATCCCGCACGAGAGGTAGACTTCAAGGAGGATAATCC
>JACIWU010000071.1 GCA_014360805.1 Chloroflexota bacterium | reverse complement strand
CCCCGGAGATTGCTTCGGGCACTGCGTGCCCTCGCAATGACACTCCCCATCTGTCATTGCGAGCGAAGCGAAGCAATCCCACCCAAGGGATTGCGCCGAACACCCCGCGCCCTCGCAAGGCCGAGGCCCGGAAAGCCTACTGCGCCCCTCCGCCCTTCAGTTGCGCCCGCATGTCGTCGGCGGGCAGCGTGTTCAGGATGTGCTTCGGCTCGGCCCAGCCGCGCCGCGCCGTGGCCACGCCGTAGGTCATGGCGTTCAGCCCCGCCGGGTTGTGAGCGTCGCTGTTGATGGCGAGTTTCACGCCCATCCCGATGGCCCGCCGAATGTGGATGTCGTCCAAATCCAGCCGCAGCGGGATGGCGTTCACTTCCAGCGCCGTGCCCGTCTCCGCCGCCACGCGCAGCAGCGTCTCCACGTCTATGGCCGTCTCGTCGCGCTGGCCCAGAATGCGCCCCAGCGGGTGCCCGATGATGTCCACGTGCGGGTTCCGCATGGCCCGCACGACGCGCGCCGTGATCTCGTCCTTGGGCTGCCGCAGCCCCGAATGGAGCGATGCGATGACCACATCCAACTCGGCCAGCACGTCATCGGGCAGGTCCAGCGAGCCGTCGCCGCGAATTTCCACCTCCACCCCGTGCAGCAGGGCGAAGTCCGCGTATTCACTGTTGAGACGTTGGATTTCGGCGCCCTGTTCCCGCAGCCGCTCTGCGGTCAGCCCTCGGGCGATGCCCAAGCCCCGGCTGTGGTCCGAGATGACCAGGTAACGATAGCCCTTGCGGCGGGCGGCCTCGGCCATGACCTCCAGGCTTGCCGCGCCGTCGCTCCAGTCGGTGTGAGCGTGCAGGTCGCCCAGGATGTCGGCCTCTTCCACCAAGCGCGGCAGTCGCCCGGCCTGCGCCGCCTCAATCTCCCCGCGGTCCTCGCGCAGTTCGGGTGGAATCCAGGGCAAGCCCAGCGTGCGGTACACGTCCTCCTCGTCGGGGCAGAGGATTTCCTCCTCGCCTCGCTTGAACCCGTACTCGCTGAGGCTCAGGCCCATTTCCTGGGCCAGGCCGCGCAGGTGCACGTTGTGCTCCTTGCTGCCGGTGAAGTATTGCAGAAGCGACCCGTAGCGTTCAACCGGCGGGACGCGCAAATCCACCTGAAGGCCGTTGCGCAGGATGACCGAGGTCTTGGTGGGGCCACTGAGGGAGACTTCGGCGACCATGGGCAGGCTCGCAAAGGCGCGCATCACCGGTTCGGGGTCCACGGCAGCCACGAGCAGGTCAATGTCGCCGACGGTGGACTTGCGCCGACGCAGGCTGCCCGCCGCCGATGCCTTGACGACACCCGGCGTCCCGGCCAGCGCGGCCAGAATCTCGTCGGCCACGGGCCAGGCGTCGGCCAGGGGGATGCGCCCGCTGCGCCGCCGCAGCCACTCTATGCCCTCCAGAATCTTCTGTTCGGAGCGCACGCCCATGCCGGGCAACGTGCGGATGCGGCCTTCGCGGGCGGCCTGTTCGGCCTCGCCCACGCTGGTAATGCCCAGTTGCTCCCACAGGAGTTTCGCCGTCTTGGGGCCAACGTCGGGGATGGCGAGGAGGTCCAGGACGCCCATGGGCACCTTCTCCTTGAGTCGCTCGTAGTATTCCAGGCGGCCCGTGGATAGGAGTTCGGCGATCTTCTTTTCCATGGCCTCGCCCACGCCCGGGATGGAGCGCAACTCGCCGCGCTTCCAGATTTCGGTGATGGGCTCCGACAGGTGGGCAATCTGGTCGGCGGCGCGGCGGTAGGCGATCCCCTTGTAGGCGATCTCGCCCAGGACATCCAGGATGTCGGCGATACGCTCCAGGGTTTCGGCGACCTCGCGATTGTCCATGCCCTTCCCTCACGGACGGTTCTGGGCAAATTATACAACGCGGCGCGGCGTCGCGCAACCGTGCGGTGGGCCGCTCGGTATCATGGTTTGCTGGCGCCTGTCCTCGCGATGGGTGGGACTCCAAGGGGCTTCATACCCGTGGGGTGCTTGACCTCACCTAACCATTCCCATACCCTTCCCTAGAGCTCTCCGCACGCGGAGAGGCAAGGGGAGGGCCGGGGTGCGGATGGGTAGGGCGGAATCCGCCCCGCGGCGGGCCTTTTTGTTTCCGGCGAGAACCTGCTATAATATCCACGCAATCCACCTGCGCCACATCAGCCCTAGGTCAGACCGTCAACGCTTATGAAATCGCTCATCATTGCGGACATTCACGCCAAGCCAGCAGCCCTGGAAGCCATCCTGGACGCGGAGAAAACGTGGGACGAGGTACTCTTCCTCGGCGACGCCGTGGGCGTGGGGCCCGAGCCAAACGAGACCCTGTCCATGCTGGCCCAACTCAAGGGTATCTTCTTGATGGGCAACCACGACCGATACATGATCGCGCCCACAATGGAAGGGAACCCGGACAGCCTGTTCGTGGCGTGGCTGGACTGGACGCGAGAGCAGATATCGGCGCGCAATCGTGAGTTCCTGGCCGGATTTGAGGAGACGCGGGCCGTGGAGCGAGACGGCGTGATCCTGCGACTGTTGCACGGAGAAATCCCGCGTGCCCTGGGCGGCAGAATCTGGCCCGACAGTTCGCGACAGGTGTGGACCATGCTGGCCTCGCGCTATCCGGAGCCAATCATCCTGTTCGGCCACTCGCACGTCCAGTTCCAATTGCGGCGGGCGGGGCGGCGATTCGTGAACCCCGGGAGCGCGGGCGAGCCGCGGTTGGGCAAGCCCGGCGCGTGCTACGCGGTGCTCCAGGGCGGGCGGCTGACGCTGAAGGCGGTGTCTTATGATGTGGAACGGACGTGCCGCGCCATGGATCGGCTCCCGTTCCCGAAGGCGTACATAGAAACATGGAAACAGGCGTTCCGAGCGGCGGTGCTGCCGGAGCCGCATTTTAGCCACATTCGGGACTTCGCGACCCTCATGGGCAAGGGCTGGCGATAACTACGGCGATTTGAGGAGGGGAAGATGATTCTGGGACACAGGGTCCGCCTGCGGGCGCTTGAAGAGAGCGACCTGGCCCGGTGCTACGAATGGGTCAATGACCCCGAAGTTACCGAGCACCTGGCCATGCGTTTTCCGATCTCCACCCACGAGGAGCGCCAGTGGTTGTTGCAGGCATCCAGCGGCGAAAGCGACCGGGCGTTCGCCATAGAGACGACCGAGGGCGAGCACATCGGCAACATCGGCTTGCACCGCATCCATTACCTGGACCGCAACGCGGAATTGGGGATTCTCATCGGCGCGAAGGATCGTTGGGGCCAAGGCTACGGAACGGACGCCATCCTGACGCTGTTGCGTTTCGCGTTTGAGGAGATGAACCTGCATCGGGTATACTTGCGGGTGGACGCCGACAATCCGCGGGCCATTCGGTGCTACGAAAAGTGCGGCTTCGTGAAGGAGGGGACGCTGCGCGATGCCACGTATCGGCGCGGCCGCTACAAGGATCAGTATGTCATGAGCGTGTTGGCCCATGAGTTCCGCGCGAGGGAGAGCGGGCAAAAGGAGGGATGAGCCATGTCCATGCTGCCTGGGACGCCGTGCGCCGAAGAACCCATGTACCACGAGGAGCCGATGTACGGCACGATGCGGCTGTTCAGCGGCCGGGCCAACCCGCCGCTGGCGCAGCGCATTTCGGAATACCTGAAGGTCCCGCTGGACGAGGCGGAGATTTTTGAGTTCCCTAACGAGAACATCTTCGTGCGCCTGAAGAAGAGCGTCCGCGCCCAGGATGTGTTCCTCATCCAGCCAACGTGTTCGCCGGTGAACCGCAACATCATGGAACTGCTCATCATCATAGACACCCTGAAGCGGGCGTCGGCCGGGCGCATTACCGCCGTCATCCCCTACTACGGCTACGGGCGCACCGACAAGAAGGACCAGCCGCGAGTGCCCATCACGGCGCGCCTCATCGCCGACATGATCACCGTGGCCGGCGCCAACCGCGTGCTGACCATAGACCTGCACGCGGGCCAGATTCAGGGGTTTTTCAGCATCCCCGTGGACGAGATGACGGCCATGCCCTTACTGGTGCGCTACTTCCGCGAGAAGCGCATCCCGAACCCGGTCATTGTGGCGCCGGATGTGGGGGCTACCAAGCGGGCGCGCAACTTCGCCCAGGCGCTGGACGCGCCGCTGGCCGTGATTGAGAAGCGCCGCGTGGGCAACAAGCCCACCGCGCGCGTGCTCAACCTCATCGGACGGGTGCGCGGTAAGAATGCCATCATCGTGGACGACGAGATAGACACGGGCGGGTCGCTGGCGGGCGCCTTTGAGATTTTGCGCAGGCGTGGCGCCCAGGAAATCTACGCCTGCGCCACCCATGGCGTTTTCTCGCCGCCGGCGGTGGAGCGCCTGTCGCCGTTGGGCTTCGCCGAAATCGTGGTTACCGACACGGTGCTCATCCCGCCGGAGAAGCACATGCCGCACCTGAAGATTCTGTCGGTCGCGCCGCTGTTGGGCGAGGTCATCCGTCGTATCCACACCGGCGAGTCGGTGGGCGCCATGGCGCTGGCCTGAGGCGGAAGCGCGACGGGCGGACGGCGGGACTAGGAGTCATAACCACGAACGGCGCGAATGCGCGCGAATGTTCGTTGGCCGCGCCACGGGCAAAGGTGCGACGTGCTTCCGAAAGCGCCTCGCACCGTGGTCGCCAACACAAAGCGGAGCCCAATCCGCGCTTGCAAGCACTGGACACAAGAGGCCATTGTGGGTATAATGCTCCGTGGGCGCACCCCATGCGCCGATGGGCACCTGTCGCGCAGCGGCACGCTTGGCATCGTAGCCACAACGCACAAAGACGGCGACGCTGTAGGCGGAAAGATGATCCTTCACTGACACATGAGTTTGGAGGAGGAGAACATGAAACTACGCCGCATCGTCTACGTCCTGGTCGTATTGGCACTCGCCTTCAGTGCCTGCGGGGGCGGTGGAGGAGGCTCCAAGTTCATCAAAGCCGCCGAGTCGGCCCTCGCGAAATGGGAGGCAACCGGCATCACCAACTATCGCATCACCCTATTGGACGAGGACCCCACCAGCAAAGCCCGCATCACCGTCTTGGTCCGCGACGGCAACGTGTTGGACGCCACATGGGTGCGGAATGTTGACGACCCCAACGCCGTGCCCGAGCCGCTGGACGCCACTGCGGCCAAAACCTACACCGTCCCGGGCCTGATTGAGTGGGTGCAGGAGCCCGGCGTCAAAGAAGCCGAGTTCCACGATGAAAAGGGGTATCCCACCTACATCAAGCGGCATATCACCACGGTGGAGCCGGCCGTGGACCGCGTGATTCAGGTGCTGGCGTTCAAGGAGTTGCCGAAGAGCGAGACGGCTCGCACCATGCCGCCTGCGCCCAACGCGGCCCAGGCCAGCGAACTGCGGGCGTACATCACGAACGCCATTGTCAAAACGCACCCCCAGTTGGGCCTGCCGCAATTCCTATCGTGGCAGGCCGTTCCCGGCACCCGAGGGTATACCCGTTACGACACGCCGAACCCGCCGGTAACCATCATCCTGTGGTGGGCCGAGCCGGAGAAGGGCTACCCGGTCAGCCTGTGGGCCTATCCGGAGGGGAAGCGGGTGCTGTGGGACGCCGTTGTGTTCCTTTCGGGCGAGGTGCGCGAAGTCGGGTACGTGGAGTGGACAGGCGGCGCGCCTCTGGGTTCGCCCGAAGAGGCCCGCGACCTGGCCATCGGCTACCTGCAGAAGACCTACGCCGACAAGGTCCCGGCAAGCCTGACATGGACCGAAGGGGCCAAACCCGAGGCCGCGCCTGGGTCCGACGCGCGGCTGTATGAATCGGGCGACTGGCACGCGGAAGTGAACTGGGTCGTTGGCCCCATTCCCGTGTTTGATGTGAGCGTCATAGGGCCAAAGGGATCGTGGTTTATGACCGTGCACCCCACAGGCGCGGTGTACGAGCGGTAATGGCGGGGGGCTTGCCGACAGGGCCGGACGTGCGCCTGGCGGGCGATAGTGGGGGCATCCTGCTGCGCCGCGCCGACGCGCGGGACGCGGGGCGCGTGGCCGCCCTGTCGGGGCAGTTGGGCTACCCAGCGGCCGAGGAGGCCATCCGGGAGCGCCTGCGCGCCATTGGGCAGCGGGCGGATCATGCGGTGTTCGTCGCCGAGGCCGAGGGCCGGGGCGTCGGTTGGGTGCACGTGTATGCCGTAATGACGGTGGAGTCCCGCGCCCATGCGGAGATCGGCGGGCTTGTGGTGGACGAGGCGCACCGCGGGCGCGGCATCGGGCGTGCGCTCATGGAGCGGGCGGAGGCGTGGGCGTGGGACATGGGGCTGGCGGCAGTTCGCCTGCGCTCCAACGTCATCCGCGCCGAGGCCCACGCATTCTATGCGCGCATCGGGTACGCGCCGGTGAAGACGCAGAAAGTCTTCGCGAAGGAACTGCGAGAGGAAACCTGAACGAGACGGAGGCAGGAACCCGCAACTCCCCAATCACACCAAAGGAGGTGAAAGACCAATGGCGATCACAGACGTAGCCGTCATAGGCGCCGGAACGATGGGAAATGGCATTGCCCAGACATTCGCCCAGGCCGGATACCGCGTAACCCTTGTGGAGATTGACGAAGGGCAGCTGAAGCGGGGGATGGCGACGATTGAGAAATCGTTGGCCAAGTTCGTGGAGAAGGGGAAACTGACCCCGGAAGACCGCGATGCTGCCCTTTCGCGCATCCGCCCGACGCTGAAGGTGGAGGACGCCGCGCCTGCGCACTTCGTGGTGGAGGCGGTGGTGGAGAACCTGGACGTGAAGCGCAAGGTCTTCGCCCAGTTGGATGGGCTGTGCGCGCCCGAGGTGATTCTCAGCACGAACACGTCGTCCATCTCCATCACGGAGATTGCCGCCGCCACCAAGCGGCCCGACAAGGTCATCGGGATGCACTTCATGAACCCGGTGCCGCTCATGCAGTTGGTGGAGATCATCCGCGGCCTCGCCACGTCGGACGAGACCTACGCCACCACCGACGAACTGGCCCGCGCCCTGGGCAAGACGCCCGTGGAGGTCAACGACTATCCCGGGTTCGTGTCCAACCGCGTGCTGATGCCGATGATCAACGAGGCCATCTACTGCGTCATGGAGGGCGTCGCCAAGCCCGAGGCCATTGACACGGTCATGCGGCTGGGCATGAACCACCCCATGGGGCCGCTGGCCCTGGCCGACCTCATCGGGCTGGACATCTGCCTGAACATCATGGAGGTGCTACACAAGGGGTTGGGCGACTCCAAGTATCGGCCCTGCCCGCTGCTGCGCAAGATGGTGGCCGCCGGGCACCTTGGCCGCAAGACGGGCAAGGGGTTCTACAATTACTCGTAGCAGACAGCAATCAGCAATCAGCGGTCAGACTGCTGATCGCTGACGGCTGTCGGCTGAACGCTCAAAACACACTGAGGAGGCAAACCATGGACCTGAAACTCACCGAAGAGCAGGAAATGATCCGCAAGATGGCGCGGGAGTTTGCCGAGAAAGAGGTGGCGCCCATCGCCGCCGAGTTGGACGAGAAGGGCGAAGTCCCCTACGCCAACATCCGCAAGATGGCAGAACTGGGCTTCCTGGGCCTGACCGCGCCCGAAGAGTACGGCGGGGCCGGAATGGACACGGTCTCCTACTGCATCGCCATTGAGGAGATTTCCAAAGCCTGCGCGGCGACGGCCATCGTGATGGCGGTGCAGAACTCCCTGGTCAACTACATCCTGCTGAAGTTTGGCACGGATGAGCAGAAGGACAAGTACCTGCGCCCGCTGGCCACGGGGCAGAAGATCGGGGCCTTCGCCCTGACAGAGCCGGGGGCCGGCACCGACGCCGCAGCCCAGCAGACGACCGCCATCCTGCAGGGCGATCACTACGTCATCAACGGCACCAAGCACTTCATCACCAACGGTGGGTTCGCGGACATCGTCCTGCTGTTCGCCATGACCGACAAGAGCAAGGGCCATCGCGGCATCTCGTGCTTCATCGTGGAGAAGGGCACGCCCGGCTTCAGCACGGGCAAGCACGAGCACAAGATGGGCATCCGCGCGTCGGACACCTGCGAGTTGATCTTTGAGGACTGCAAGGTGCCCGCCGCCAACCGCCTGGGCCAGGAGGGCGAGGGGTTTAAGATCGCGATGATGGCGCTGGACGCCGGGCGCATCGGCGTGGGCGCGCAAGCCGTGGGCATCGCCCAGGCCGCGCTGGAGAAGGCCATTGCCCACGCCAAGACCCGCGTGCAGTTCGGCCAGCCCATCGCCCAGTTCCAGGCCATTCAGTTCATGCTGGCCGACATGGCGACCCAGATTGAGGCGGCGCGCCTGCTGGTGTACAACGCGGCGCTCAAGAAGGATGCGGGGGAACGGTTCTCCAAGGAAGCGTCCATGGCCAAACTGTTCGCCTCCGAGGTGGCCGGATTCGTAACCACCAAGGCCGTGCAGATTCACGGTGGGTACGGCTACATGAAGGAGTACCCCGTGGAGCGATACTTCCGCGACGCCAAGATCACCGAAATCTACGAAGGCACCAGCGAGGTGCAGCGGATGGTCATCGCCAGCAACCTGCTGAAGGAATGACGCGACACCAGGCCCGGCCGGTCCTCCAGCATGGGCCGCGCCGGGCCCTCTATTCTGCGCACGGCGCATACCCGCGTTGGGGAGGTAGACTGTGGCTGAAGATCCGAGAATCGCGCATTTGCGGAAGATGCGAGAACAGGCGCGGCTGGGCGGGGGACAGGCCCGCATAGACGCGCAACACGCCAAGGGCAGGCTGACGGCCCGCGAGCGGATTGAGCTGCTCCTGGATCCGGGGAGTTTCCGCGAACTGGACATGTTCGTAACGCACCGCACGGTGGGGTTTGGCATTGAGGAGAAGAAGTTTCTCAGCGACAGCGTGGTTACCGGCTGGGGAACCATCAACGGGCGTCTGGTGTACATCTTCTCGCAAGACTTCACCGTGTTCGGCGGGTCGCTGGGCGAGGTGCACGCCGAGAAGGTGTGCAAAATCATGGACATGGCCATGAAGAACGGCGCGCCGGTGATCGGGCTGAACGATTCCGGCGGGGCGCGGATTCAGGAAGGCGTGGTCTCGCTGGCCGCCTACGCCTACGTCTTCCAGCGCAACGTGATGGCGTCGGGCGTGGTGCCGCAGATATCGGCCATCATGGGGCCATGCGCGGGAGGCGCGGTGTACTCGCCCGCCATGACCGATTTCATCCTGATGGTCAAGGGCACCAGTTACATGCACATCACCGGCCCCGATGTCATCAAGGCGGTTACGCGCGAGGAGGTAACCTCGGAAGAACTGGGCGGCGCGATGGTGCACAACGCCACCAGCGGCGTGGCCCACTTCGCCGCCGAGAACGAACAGCACTGCATGGAACTCATCCGCAGTCTCCTCAGTTACATCCCGCAGAACAATATGGAAGACCCCCCGTTCGTGCCGACGGACGACCCGCCCGACCGCATGGACGCCGAACTGGATTCCATCGTGCCCGATTCGGCCACCAAGCCCTATGACATGAAGGCGATCATCCGCCACGTGGTGGACAACGGCGAGTTTCTGGAGGTGCAGGAGCACTGGGCCAAGAACATCATCGTGGGGTTCGCGCGGCTGGGCGGGCGGTCGGTGGGCATCGTGGCGCAGCAGCCTTCGGTGCTGGCGGGCGTGCTGGACATCAACTCGTCCATCAAGGGGGCGCGGTTCGTCCGCTTCTGCGATTGCTTCAACATCCCCATCATCACATTTGTGGATGTGCCTGGGTTCCTGCCCGGCGTGGCCCAGGAGCACGGCGGCATCATCCGCAACGGGGCCAAGTTGTTGTACGCCTACTGCGAGGCCACGGTGCCCAAGTTGACCGTCATCACGCGCAAGGCCTACGGCGGGGCCTACGACGTGATGAGTTCCAAGCACATCCGCGGGGATTTGAACTACGCCTGGCCCAGCGCCGAAATCGCTGTCATGGGGCCGGAGGGCGCGGTCAACATCATCTTCCGCAAGGAGATTGAGGAATCGGACGATCCGGAGGCGACGCGAGAGCGCCTGGTCAGGGAGTATCGGGAGCAGTTTGCCAACCCCTACGTGGCGGCGGCGCGGGGCTACATTGACGACGTGATAGAGCCGCACGAGACCCGCCCGCGACTGATAGAGGGCCTGGAGATGCTGCAGAACAAGCGGGATTCCAATCCGCCGAAGAAGCATGGCAACATCCCGCTGTGAAGGGGGGACAAGGAGGCAACATGCCGCAGCGGAAGACGAGCATAGCGGAGGCGGCCGCGGCGCTGGCGCAGCCGTTCACCCACGCGGTGCTGGGCCAGGTGGACGACTACTGCGCCTACTTGAGCCGCTTTGAGGGCGCCTATCGGTTTCACGAGCACGACAAAGACGAACTGTACTTCGTGGTGGAAGGCGAGATCGCCATAGACTACGCCGACGGCACCAGCGTACCGGTGCATCAGGGCGAGGTTCTCGTCGTGAAGGCGGGCGAGCGCCATCGTTCGCGCGCCGAGCGGTCGGCGTTGGTGGTCATGTTCAAGGCCGCCCAACTTTTCGCGGAATAGGGAGATACCATGGAGCACAAACCCCTTCGCATCACCGACACGGTTTTGCGGGACGCGCACCAGTCGCTGCTGGCGACGCGGCTGCGCACCGAGGACATGCTGCCCATAGCGGCGAAACTGGAGCGGGTGGGCTACCACTCGGTGGAGATGTGGGGAGGCGCCACCTTTGACTCGGCCATGCGCTTCCTGGACGAAGATCCCTGGGAGCGGATTCGCACGCTGCGCAAGGCCATGCCCAACACGCCGTTCCAGATGCTCCTGCGCGGCCAAAACGTCGTGGGCTATCGCCACTACCCCGACGACATCGTGGAGAAGTTCATCATCTTGGCGCGGAAGAACGGCATAGACATCTTCCGTATCTTTGACGCCCTGAACGACGTGCGCAACATGCGGTGGGCCATGGAGGTTACCAAGCGCGTCGGCGGGCACGTCCAGGCGGCCATCTGCTACACCATCAGCCCGGTGCACACCATTGACGGGTACGTGGAGATGGCGAAGCAACTGGCCGACATGGGGGCCGACTCCATCTGCATCAAGGACATGGCGGGACTCATCTCGCCCTACGCCGCGTATGAACTGGTTCGGCGGCTGAAGGCGGAGATTCCCCTGCCGGTGCAGTTGCACACACACTACACGAGCGGGATGGCCACCGGCGCGGTCATCAAGGCGGCGGAGGCGGGCGTGGACATCGTGGACACGGCCATCTCGTCGCTGGCG
Source organism: Chloroflexota bacterium (assembly GCA_014360805.1). Classification (NCBI taxonomy): domain Bacteria; kingdom Bacillati; phylum Chloroflexota; species Chloroflexota bacterium. The sequence goes on along the minus strand of JACIWU010000071.1, from coordinate 3,997 downwards.
CTGGTAACGTCGCAGCCGCCCACGGAGACCATCGTGAGCATCATGCAGGAGACGCCCCGCGACACGGGACTGGATCTGGGCCTGCTGGCCGAGATCGCCCAGGACGTGGCGCAAATCCGCAAGAAGTACGCCAAGTTCGAGAGCGGCCTGGTGGGGGTGGACGTGGACGTGCTGCGCTTCCAGATTCCGGGCGGGATGCTGTCCAACCTGGTGGCGCAGTTGCGGGAGCAGGGCGCGGAGCACCGCTACCGCGAGGTGCTGGACGAGGTGCCGCGCGTGCGCAAGGAACTGGGATATCCGCCGCTGGTTACGCCGTCCAGCCAGATCGTGGGCACCCAGGCGACGCTGAACGTGATCCTTGGACAGCGGTACAAGGTGATTCCGCAGGAGGTGAAGAACTACGTGCGCGGGCTGTACGGAAGGCCCCCCGCGCCGATAGACCCGGAGGTGAAGCGTCTGGCGATTGGCGACGAGGAGCCGATAGACTGCCGCCCCGCCGACCTGATTCCCCCCGGCTACGAGCAGGCGAAGGCCGAGATCGGCGACCTGGCCGAGAGCGAGGAGGACATCATTTCGTATGCGCTGTTCCCGCAGGTAGCCAAGCCGTTCCTGGAGCGGCGGCGGGCTGGCGCAGGGGGCAAGGCGCAGATGGTCGCGGCGATTGCGGCGGCGCTGGCGCAGGAGGAGGCCGCGAAGACGGCGCGGCCCGTGGTGGCGGCGCCGCCGACGTTGACCGTCTCGCCGTGGAAGATCGCCGGGCGGCAGGCGGTGATGGGTGGCGGCGGGTGGAGGGGGCTGTAGGAATACGCTCCCGCAAGGATGCCCGAGGACGTTCGTATGGTTCTGTATCGCGTTTACGTGGATGAAGTTGGGAACCATGACATGGGCCATGTGGACGATCCTCGCTACCGGTTTCTTTCGCTCACCGGTGTGATCCTGGAGACGGGTCACTATGCCGAGGTTGTGCAAAGAGAGATGGAGGACATCAAGCGGGAGTTTTTCTTGCAGGATCCTGATGAGCCGGTTATCTTTCATCGGAAAGAACTCGTGAACAGGCGCCCGCCGTTCCAGGCTTTGCGAGATCCGCAGGAGGAGCGCGCGTTCAATGCGGCGCTCTTGTCGGCACTAGCACGGTGGGAGCATCGCGTCGTAACTGTGGTTCTGGACAAGAAAGCCCATCGCGACAGGTACAGGGTTTGGCAGTATCACCCCTATCATTATGGCTTGGCCGCATTGCTGGAGCAATTCATTCTGTTTCTTGGGGATGCGGGTGGCCGAGGCGACGTACTCGTGGAGAGCCGCGGCGGGACGGAGGACAGCAAACTCAAGGAGTCGTACCGGCGACTCTACGCACGTGGCACGGACTTCGTCGCTCCTGATCTGTGGCAGGCGCACCTGACCTCGCGCGAACTAAAGGTGAGGCCCCGCCGGGACAATATCGCGGGCCTGCAACTTGCGGACCTCATCGCGCATGCGTCGCAGCGAGAGATATTGCTGCATCACAGGCTCATAGGGGACAAACGCGAAACGTTCGGCGCCAGAATCTGCGAAATCCTTCAGGATGGCAAATACTTGCGGAGCGACGCAGGTGAGATGGATGGCTATGGGAGAAAACTGTTGCCGTAAAGAAGAAACGCCCTTGCGGGCGTTCTCCCGATGGCCAATGGCCATCCACCTCCACTACTGGATTACTCTTAGTATATCACACTTTTGATAGATTGTCAAACACAGTTTGTCCGAACATGGAGGGTTCTGAGTGGCCTGGAAAACAACGCTCATTGTGGACGGGACGACCTACGAAGTAGAAGTCAACGGCGACACGGTAACCGTGGACGGGCGGCCGTTCTCGGTGTCGGTGAAGGGGCGCGAGGTCAACGTGAACGGCATGAACTACACGGTGGAGTTCGCGGGGGATCAGGTGCTGGTCAACGGCATCCCGCACGCCTTCCGCCGGGCCGAAGCGGCCAAGCCGACAGCCGCCGCCAGCAAGCCGGAGAAGCCCAGCGTAGCGGTGGCCGAGGACGCGAATGCCGTCAGGGCCATCATGCCGGGCAAGGTGTTGCGCGTGCTGGTGAAACCCGGCGACGCCGTGGCCGATGGGAGCGTGGTGCTCATCCTGGAGGCCATGAAGATGGAAAACGAACTCCGCGCCCACAAGGCCGGCACGGTCAAGGCGGTGCATGCCCAGCCCGGCCAGGACGTAGAGATGGGCCAGGTGTTGGTGGAGATGGAGTAGCCAACAGCCGTTAGCCACTGGCTAAAGGCCAAAGGCTAAAGACTCTTGGCCTGTGTGAGACGCTGCGTCGGAGGTGCGCATGACCCGACTCACCGAGAGCAAGCGCCGTTGGGAGCGCGAGACGGTGGAGCCGCTGACCCGGAAGTTCCCGGAGCGGCGGGGCGAGTTCGCGACGGTCTCCGGCATCCCCGTGGATCGGCTGTACACGCCCGAGGACGTGCCGGTGGACTACGAGCAGGACCTGGGATTCCCCGGCGAGTACCCCTTCACGCGCGGCGTCCAGCCCACGATGTACCGCGGGCGATTGTGGACCATGCGCCAGTACGCTGGGTTCGCCACCGCCGAGGAGTCCAACCGCCGCTACCGCTACCTGCTAGAGCAGGGGCAGACCGGGCTTTCGGTGGCCTTTGACCTGCCCACGCAGATCGGCTACGACTCGGATCACCCCATGGCCGAGGGCGAGGTGGGGCGCGTGGGCGTGGCCATCAGTTCGCTGCGCGACATGGAAATCCTGTTTGACGGCATCCCGCTGGACAAGGTGAGCACGTCCATGACCATCAACGCGCCGGCGACGGTGCTGCTGGCCATGTACGTGGCGGTAGCCGAGAAGCAGGGTGTGCCGTCGGAGAAACTGCGCGGCACGGTGCAGAACGACATCCTGAAGGAGTACGTGGCGCGGGGGACGTACATCTTCCCGCCGCAGCCTTCCATGCGCCTGGTAACCGACCTGTTTCGCTTCTGCAAGGAGCGCGTGCCCCAGTGGAACACGATTTCCGTGAGCGGCTACCACATGCGCGAGGCGGGGGCCACGGCCGTGCAGGAGGTGGCCTTCACACTGTGCGACGCGATGGCCTACGTGCGGGCGGCGCTGGATGCGGGGATGGACGTGGACGAGTTCGCCGGGCAGATGGCCTTCTTCTTCGCGTGCCACAACAACCTGCTGGAAGAGGTGGCCAAGTTCCGCGCCGCGCGACGCATGTGGGCCAAGATTATGCGCGAACGGTTCGGCGCCAAAGACCCCCGCTCGTGCATGTTGCGGTTCCACACCCAGACGTCGGGCGTAACCCTCACGGCCCAGCAGCCCAACAACAACATCGTGCGGGTTGCGCTCCAGGCGTTGGCGGCAGTGCTGGGCGGGACGCAGTCGCTGCACACCAACTCGCGGGATGAGGCGCTGGCGCTGCCCACGGAGGAGTCGGTAACCATCGCGTTGCGCACCCAGCAGATCATCGCCTACGAGAGCGGCGTGGCCGATACCATTGACCCGCTGGCGGGGAGTTACTACGTGGAGCATCTGACCAACGAGGTGGAGCGGCGGGCGTGGGAACTGATAGAGCGCGTGGAGAAGATGGGCGGCGTCCTGAAGGCGATTGAGAGTGGCTACATCCAGCGGGAATTGCACGAGAGCGCCTACCGTTACCAGAAGGCGGTGGACGCCCGCGACCAGATCGTGGTGGGCGTGAACGAGTTCGTAACCGACACGCCGGTAACGTTTGAGACCCTGAAGATGGACCCGCAGGTGCGCGACCGACAGGTGGCGCGCTTGCGGCAGGTGCGGGCCGAGCGCGACAACGAGCGCGTGCAGGCGCTGCTGGCGCAACTGCGCCGCGAGGCCGAGGGCGACGCGCCGCTCATGCCCACGATCCTGGACTGCGTGCGGGCCTACACCACGCTGGGGGAAATCTGCGGCGTGCTGCGAGAGGTTTTCGGGGAGTACCAGCCGGCGACGATGTGGTGAGAGTAGCCTCTAGCCTTTAGCCC
>JACIWU010000070.1 GCA_014360805.1 Chloroflexota bacterium | reverse complement strand
AGAAGATGACGCCGTCCAGCATCTCCTTGGCGTTGTTCATCGCCACAGGGTCGTAGGCGCGAATGGTGGCGCCCTCGTTCTGCAAGAGGTGGATGATCTCCACGGCGGGCGCCTCGCGCATGTCGTCGGTGTTGGGCTTGAACGCGAGGCCGAGCACGCCGATGACTTGCTCGTCCAGCGAGCCGAGGATGTCGCGGAGTTTCTGCACCAGGCGTCGGCGCTGGTCGCGGTTGATCTCCAGGACGGCGCGCAGCAGTTGGGGATGGCAGCCGTGGATGGCGGCCATGTGCGCCAGCGCCTTTACATCCTTGGGGAAGCACGACCCGCCGAAGCCGATGCCCGCGTCTAGGAACGAAGGCCCGATGCGCTTGTCGTAGCCCATGCCCGCGGCCACTTCTTTCACGTCGGCGCCCAGGGCCTCGCAGATGGACGCGATTTCGTTGATGAACGAGATTCGGTTGGCCAGGAACGCGTTGGACGCATACTTGATCATCTCGGCCGTGCGCAGGTCGGTGATGACGATGGGGGCGCGGAGCGACAGGTACAACTGCGCCACCTGCTCGGCGGCTTCGCGGTTCAGCGAACCCAGCACCACGCGGTCGGGGTTCATGAAATCGTAGACGGCCGAACCCTCGCGGAGGAATTCGGGGTTGGACACCACGGCGAAGGGCACGTCGTTCTTCTTGTGCTTGTTCACAATGTCGGCCACCCAGTCGCCCGTGCCGATGGGGACGGTGCTCTTGTTCACGATCACGATGGGGTGATCCATCACTTCGGCGATGGCCTCGGCAGCCTGCCGCACGTAGCGCAAGTCGGCCTCGCCCTCCGCGCCCGACGGCGTGCCCACGGCGATGAAGACGAACTCGGCGTCGCGGATGCCTTCGGCGTAGGATGTGGTGAACCGCAGGCGGCCCGACTGCGCGTTGCGGCGGACGATTTCCTCCAGCCCAGGCTCGTAGATGGGCAGCACGCCCTGGCGCAGGTTCTCCACCTTGCGCTCGTCAATATCCACGATGGTAACCAGATTCCCTAGGTCTGCAAAGCAGGTGCCTGTGGTCAACCCCACATAGCCGGCGCCGATGACGCAAATCTTCTTCAACGAGACTCCACCTTCCCCGCGAGATTTCTTTGCGAGCGGGCCACCCGAGACCCGTCGCACATTATAACGCGACCCGTCGGAGACCCCAAACGCGCGGCATCGCGAATCTCCCGTCGGCACAGTCCGTGCTACCCGATCCGTGGATTCCGGCGGGCGTCCCACGCGCCTCACCCCCGGCCTTCAGCCGAGGGGGTGAGGTCAGCACCCCAACCCCATTCGCGTGATTCGCGGTCGCACTCCTCCGAGACTGCTTCGCCGCGCTCACAATGGCGACCGGCCGCGCACGCGACAACCGCGTCATCCGCCCTGGCGCTGGCGGACGACTTCGTACAGGGCCACCGAACCCGCCACAGCCGCGTTCAGCGAGCCTACCCTGCCCCGCATGGGCAGGCGAATGAGAAAGTCGCAGCGGTCGCGGAGCAGGCGGCTGACACCGCTCCCCTCGCTGCCGACCACCAGCGCCAGCGGGCGGTCCAGGTCGGCCTCGGCGTACACGAGCGCCCCTGGCGCGGCTTCCAGGCCCACGGCCCACAGGTTCGCCCGCTTCATCTCCTCCAGCGTCTGCGCCAGGTTGCTCACGATGTCCACATTCAGATATTCCGTGGCGCCGGCCGATGCGTTCACCACGGCGGGCGTAACCTCCACCGCGCGGCGCTTGGGGATGACGACGCCGTGGACGCCCACGGCCTCGGCGGTTCGCAGAAGGCTACCCAGATTCTGGGGATCCTGAAGACAGTCCAGCACAAGGAACAGCGGCATCTCCTGGCGTTGTAGGCACGCGCGGAGCGCCTCCTGCCAGGGCACGTAGGGGTACGCGCTGACCTCCAGCGCCACGCCTTGATGGTGGCCCGCGTCCTTGCTCACCAGTTTGTCCAGCGCAGCGCGGTCCACGGCCACATGGGGCACGTTGCGGGCGCGCGCTTCCGCGAGGATGTCGCCCACCGCGCCCCCGGCGGCCGCGCTCTGTGCCAGGAGCAGGCGGTAGAACCGCCGCCGGTTTGCCCGCAGGCTTTCCAGCACGGCGTTCCGTCCGTACAGCACCTCAAAGCCGGGCATGGAAGTCCTCTCTCGCCCTGATGGGTCGCCTACGCAGTCCCCAATGCTTCACACCGCGGAGCACGCCGAGAGCGCGGAGAATCCCCGGCCTCCGCGTTCTCCGTGCCTTGTGTGAGCAAAATCTCCCACACAGAGGGCTTTCTCCGCGCCCTTACCCCCTCTGTGTCTCGGTCCCCACGGCGGTGAGAACGGTCCGCCCATCGGCCAGGACTATTCCTCCTCGCCCGCTTCGGGCGGCCGAATGCGCCAGGTCGTGCCGTCGGGCCGGTCCTCCAGGGCCACGCCGAGAGCGCCCAGTCGGTCGCGGATGCGGTCGGCCAGCGCCCACTGTTTGGCCTGGCGCAGTTCGGCGCGGGTCTCCACCAGCAGCCGAAGCAGGTCGTCGGTCAGGCCGGCAGTCTGCGTCTGGTACGTTTCGGGCGTTATGAGGCCCAACACGTCTCCCACGAGTCGGCCGTAGAGCGCGTCCACTTGCTGCCACGACTCGCGGCTGATAGGAGCGCCCTCGTGCATCATCTTGTTGACCTCGCGGTTCAGGTCAAACAGGACGGCCAGCGCGTTGGCCGTGTTGAAGTCGTCGTCCATCGCCTCGCGGAAGCGGGCTTCCGCGTCCGCGACAAGGCTGGCGACGGTCTCCGACACCGGCCCCGACTGGGCCTCGTCCACCTGGGCGCGGACGCGGCGCATGGTCCCGTACAGCCGCTCCACGCCCCGCGCTGCCGCGGCGAGCGCCTCGTCGGTTACGTCCAGCGGGCTTCGGTAGTGGCTGCCCAGGATGAAGAAGCGGATGGTCATCGGCGCGTACTGCTGGAACGCCTGCTCCAGCGTGATGAAGTTGCCCAGCGACTTGTGCATCTCCTCGCCGCGAATCATGAGCATCCCGTTGTGCAGCCAGTACTTGGCGAACGGCTTGCCGGTGGCCGCCTCGCTCTGGGCGATCTCGCACTCGTGATGGGGGAACTTGTTCTCCATCCCGCCGCCGTGGATGTCAAAGGGCTGCCCCAGGTACTTGGTGGACATGGCCGAGCACTCAATGTGCCAGCCGGGGAATCCCATGCCCCACGGGCTGGGCCACTGCATGATATGCTCCGGCTCGGCGCGTTTCCACAGGGCGAAGTCGGCCGGGTCGCGCTTTTCCGGCAGCACTTCCACCCGCGCGCCCTCTATCAGTTCGTCCACCTTGCGGCCGGACAGCTTGCCGTACTCCGGCCACTTGCGGACGGAGAAATACACCGATCCGTTGACCTCGTAGGCGTAGCCTTTCTCTATCAATGTCTTGACGAGTTCAATCTGCTCCGGGATGTGGCAGGTGGCGTGGGGCGTGATGTCGGGGCGGGTTACGTTCAGGGTGTCCATGTCGCGGAAGAAGCGCCGCTCGTAGTACTCCACCAGCACCCAGGGGTTGAGTTTCTCGCGCTTGGCCCCCTTGAGGATGCGATCCTCGCCCGTGTCCAGCAGGTGGCCCACGTCGGTGATGTTCTGCACGTGGAGCACCTTGTACCCCAGGTATCGCAGGTAGCGAACGACCGTGTCAAAGTTGACGTAGGTTTTGCCGTGGCCCAGATGGGCATCGTTGTGCACCGTCGGGCCGCAGACGTAGATTCCCACCCGTCCCTCGTGGATGGGTTCAAAAAGTTCCAGTTGTCGCGACAGTGAATTGAAAACTCGGAGCGCCATGGTTTACCTCCACACCCAATAGTGTTTACAGAAGTCGCAGGGAATTGGGAAGGGCCTCGTCAGCGCCTTCCCCATGTACAGATGCACTTGCACGCGCTCCGTCGCAGTAGGCCATATCGGAACATCGGTTGTCTCCACGGGAATGCTTCGGTTTGTTCCCCGCAGGGCACCCCCTACCGTGCGCCCTCAATCTGGGCGAAGATCATGCGCCCTGCGGCCGTTTGCAGCACCTTCGTAACGACGACGGTGATGGTCTGGCCAATGTGGCGGCGGCCGTTCTCCACCACTACCATGGTGCCGTCGTCCAGGTAGCCCACACCCTGGCCCAGTTCCTTGCCTTCCTGGATGATGCTCACGCTCAGGGTTTCCCCAGGCAGCACCACCGCCCGCACGGCGTTGGCCAGTTCGTTGATGTTGAGTACCGTTACGCCCTGGAGTTCGGCCACGCGGTTCAGGTTGTAGTCGTTGGTGATGATGGGGCTGCGCAGCCGCTTGGCCAGCATCACCAGTTTGTCGTCCACGTCGCGCACGTCCTCAATGTCCAGGTCGGCGACCCGAATGGGGACGACGGACTCCTTTTGCAGTCGGTTGAGCATGTCTAGCCCACGCCGCCCGCGCGCGCGCCGCAGGGGGTCGGGCGAGTCGGCAATGTGCTGAATCTCGTTGAGCACGAATCGGGGCACGATCATCGTGCCGCTGATGAAGCCCGTGTGGCTGATGTCGGCGATGCGGCCATCAATGATAACGCTCGTATCCAGGAGGACGATATTGTCCTCGCGGCTGACCTCTCGGCTCAACCGCCCGCTCAGGAGCGCGAAGAAGTCCCTGTGGCGTACCACGCCGATGAAGGTGCCCAGGTAGCCGAGAATCACGGCGAACACGGCGGGCAGCGCCCGGCCCCACGGCGACGGCAGAAACGAAAGCGGCAATGCGAGCAGCGCCGAGGCGATGAGGCCAACGACCAACCCCGCCATGCCCGATAGCACCTGCTGGGCCGAAGCCGTGCGGATGGAATTGCGAAAGTTGCGAATGGGGCGCAGCACCAGGTAGGGGGTGATGAGCAGCCCCAGGGCGGCCCCCGCCAGCGAGAGCGTGAGCACGTAGCGCACCGATTGTGTGTCCGTCCGCCCTCCGAGCAGGACGCCAACCTCCCAGCCCAGCAACCCCATGACGATCATGCCGATGATACGCACGATAAACTCGCCGGTCATAAATCCTCCCCCATAATTCCGTATTGCGGGTTGGTTCTTAGCACATCGTCAATGCTAGCGAACGCACCTCCTTGCTACAAGTTGCCGTTCTCTCCCCCATGCAAAATACAAAGAGTGCACATCCCGTGCACTCTTCGTGATCCGAACCTGCGATTGACAGCAACGCCTAGACCGACTCTCGGAAGACGATGGACCGATAAGTGCCTGGGATGATAGAGAAACCTTTTGCCGCCCTCGCGGCAGGCGCGAAAATGAACCCGAATATCAAGATAAGAATATCTAGGCAAATGATACCACAACTTGCGCGAAAAGTCAACGCTATCGCGCCAGGGCGACTTCCAGCGCCTCGTCCAGCGTGTAGGGCAGGTTTCCATACCTGCCCTCTGCCGCCGGCGGCTATGGAAAGCCGCCCTACGTGTTTGGGCTGCCGCTATTGCGCCAGGGCGACTTCCAGCGCCTCGTCCAGTGTGCGGGTCTCCAGCACCGCCAGCCCCGACGGGATGTTGCGCGCGCGTGTCCCCGTCTTCGGGATCAGGCAGCGGCGGAAGCCCAGGCGCGCCGCTTCTATCAGCCGCCGCTCGGTCTGGCTCACCGACCGCAACTCGCCCGACAGGCCCACCTCGCCGACGATGGCCATGTCCGCCGCCACCGGCACATCGCGCACGCTGGACGCGATGGCCAGGGCAATGGCCAGGTCTGCGGCCGGCTCGGTGATGCGCATCCCGCCCACCACGTTCACAAAAACGTCCTGGTCGCCCAATCGGATACCGACGCGCTTGGACAGGACGGCCACCAGCAGCAACAGGCGGTTGATGTCCACGCCGTTGGCCGTGCGGCGCGGAAGCCCGAAACTGGTGGTGCTGGCAAGGGCCTGAATCTCCACCAGGAGCGGGCGCGTGCCTTCCATCGTTACCGCGATGGCCGACCCCGACGCCGAAGGCAGCCTCTCGGCCAGGAACGCCTCTGACGGATTGGCCACCTCCGCCAGCCCCTGCTCCTCCATGCTGAAGACGCCCACTTCGTTCGTGGAACCGAACCGATTTTTGACCGCGCGCAGCAGGCGATACGCATGGAACCGGTCGCCTTCCAGGTACAGCACCGTATCCACGATGTGTTCCAGGACGCGCGGCCCCGCAATGACCCCGCTTTTCGTTACATGCCCCACCAGGAAGATGGGGATGATCAGCGATTTCGCCACGCGCTGCAGCGCCGCCGCGCATTCCCGCACCTGGCTCACGCTCCCCGCGGAAGATTCCAAATCTTCGGAGTAGATGGCCTGCACCGAATCCACCACCACGAAGCCGGGCTTCATCTGCTCAATCTGCTCTACGATCTGCTGGAGGCTGGTTTCGGAGAGCACGTAGAGGGAATCGCCGTCCAAGCCCAGGCGCTGGGCGCGCATCTTGATCTGCTGGGGCGACTCCTCGCCCGATACGTAGAGCACCCGCCGCCCCTGCGCGGCCTGGTCGGCGGACATCTGGAGGAGGAGGGTGGACTTTCCGATGCCCGGGTCGCCGCCGATGAGCACCACGGACCCCGGGACGATGCCTCCGCCCAGCACCCGCTGCATCTCGCCCATGGACACGGGAATGCGGTCAAAGCCATCGGAGCGGATTTCGCGCATGGGTTGGGGCTTGGCCCGCAACGGTGGAGCAGCGTGGCCCCCGCTCTGGCGGGCGGGTTCCACCACCGTCTCCACCATTGTGTTCCACTCGCCACAGTCCGGGCACCGCCCCACCCACTTGGGCGACGTGCTCCCGCACTGCTGACACACGTACACCGTCTTGGCTTTCGGCAAAGCAACCCGCTCCCTGAACGCCTGGCGCAGCCTGTGCCCGGCTAGGCCGGGCTGGACGCGGCGATTTCGGTCTCGCGGTCAAGCGCCCGCAGGGTAATCTGGCCGTTCTCTACGTCCACCAGGATGTGGTCGCCCTTCACGAACTGCCCGGCGAGCACGCCCTCGGACAGGGGGTCTTCCACCAATTGCTGGATCACGCGGCGGAGCGGGCGCGCGCCGAATTGCGGTTCGTATCCGCGTTCGGCGAGCAACTCCTTGGCCGCCTGGGTCGCCTCCAGCGACAGCGCGTGCTCCTTCAACCGTTCACACACCTTGCCCAGTTCCAGTTCCACAATCTGCTGAATCTGGGCTCGGTTCAGCGCGCGGAACACGATGACGGCGTCCACGCGGTTCAGGAACTCCGGGCGGAAAGTGCGCCGCAGTTCGTCCAAAACCTTGTCGCGCATCCGCTGGTAGGCTTCCTCTTCGGTCTTCGCCGTCTCACGGCGCGTGGCGAAGCCCAGCGAGGCCTCGCGGTTCAGTAGTTCGGCCCCGACGTTGGAAGTCATGATGATGATGGTGTTGCGGAAGTCCACCTTGTGGCCCTTCGCGTCCGACAGGTGGCCGTCCTCCATAATCTGCAGGAGCATGTTGAACGCTTCGGGGTGGGCCTTCTCCACCTCGTCAAACAGGACGACGCTGTACGGGCGGCGGCGTATGGCCTCGGTCAACTGGCCCGCTTCCTCGTAGCCCACGTAGCCCGGAGGCGCGCCCACGAGTCGCGACACGGTGTGCCGCTCCATGAACTCCGACATGTCCAGTTGCAGGAGGGCCTCCTCGCTCCCGAACATGAATTCCGCCAGCGCCTTGGCCAGTTCCGTCTTGCCGACGCCGGTAGGCCCCAGGAAGATGAACGAGCCGATGGGGCGCTTGGGGTCTTTCAGGCCGGCCCTGGCGCGCCGCACGGCTTTGGCGATGGTAGAGATGGCCTCATCCTGGCCCACGATGCGCCGATGGAGCGCCTCCTCCATATGCAACAGGCGTTCGGACTCCTCGCCGGCGAGCCGCGCCACGGGGATGCCCGTCCACATGGCCACCATCTCGGCGATGTCGTCGGCGGTAACCACCGGGCGCTTGGGTGACTTGGGCCAGCCCAGGTCTAGTTCGCCTGTGTCCGTCGGCTGGAGCGCCTCGTCTATGGGGCGAATGGCTTCCGGCGACTTGTACATGCGCACCCGCGAGGCGGCCTCGTCAATGAGGTCAATGGCCTTGTCGGGCAGGTAGCGGTCGGAAATGTAGCGAGCGCCCAGGCGCGCCGCCGCTTCCAGCGCGGCGTCGTCAATATCCACGTTGTGGTGCTCCTCGTAGCGCGGGCGAATCCCCTTGAGGATGGCGATGGTCTCCTCCACGGTCGGCTCGTCCACGCGCACGGGCTGGAAGCGGCGCTCCAGCGCGGGGTCGCTCTCAATATGCTTGCGGTACTCGTCGCTGGTGGTCGCGCCGATGCACTGGAGTTCGCCCCGGGCCAGGGCGGGCTTGAGGATGTTGGCCGCGTCCACCTGGCTGCCGGCCGCGCCCGCGCCCACCAGCATGTGCAGTTCGTCAATGAACAAGATGCACTTGGAGCCTTTGATTTCGTCAATGACCTTCTTGAGGCGCTCCTCAAACTGGCCGCGGTACATGGTGCCGGCGACCAGGGACCCCACGTCCAGTTGGATCAGCCGCCGATTGAGCAGCGGGCGCGGCGTCTGGCCGGCGACGATGCGCTGCGCCAGGCCCTCCACGATGGCCGTCTTGCCCACGCCCGGCTCGCCGATGAGCGCGGGGTTGTTCTTGGTGCGCCGCGACAGAATCTGAATGACCCGCTCTATCTCTCGCTCGCGGCCGATGACGGGGTCCAGTTTCCCCTCGGCGGCCAGCGCGGTGAGGTCCACGCTCAACTGGTCAATGAGCGGGGTCTCCTTGGCCTTCGGCCTGGGGCCGACGGGGGTGGCCATGGCCGTCTGCTGGGACATCTGGGTCGCCCGCAGCCGCACCCGCTCCAGGTCCAGGCCCATCTTGCGCAGGACGCTGATGGCAACCCCCTGCCCTTCGCGGATGATGCCGAGCAGCAGGTGCTCGGTGCCGGCCTGGGCGCGGCCCATGCGCTGGGCCTCGTCTATGGCCAGTTCAATGACCCGCTGGGTTCGGGGGGTCAGGGTTGGGCTGCCCGGGCCGGTGTAGTCGCCGCGGCCCGCGATCCGCTCCACCAAGGCCCGAATCTCGTCCAAATCCACGCCCATCTGCGCCAAAATCAGAGCCGCGGTCGTCTGCTCGCGAATCAACCCCAGAAGGAGATGCTCCGTCCCCAGGTAGTTATGCTTGAGCCGAAGCGCCTCATCATGCGCCAGTGCCAGCGCCCTGCGTGCCTCTTCGGAAAACAACCGTTCAAATTTGGTAGCCATATTGTCGCCTCATCTTTCCAGAACCCTGGTCAGCCCAAAAACATCAGGGCTGTCCCGCCCTATGGCGAAACAGCCCTGAATGTCTCTGCTTCCGCTGCGCCGGTCCGGTTGAACTAGGGCCATCTCAAACGCATAGGGTAGGACTTCCTCTAGACCGAATTTTCGTGCACCAGAATCAACCTGATCAGCCGCCGTCGCTGACGGGATCCAGAGAATACATCGGGTCTGCGTGCGAGCGCCAGAAAGCGCCCTAACTGGACTCCTCCCCTTCGGGTTCTACAACCTCATCCGTGTCGGCGTCGTCGGCTTCGCTCAGGCAAGCCTCCACCTGCTCATCGGTAACGGCCTCGGCCGAATCCTCGGCAGCCTCGGCCACATCGTCTTCCTCATCCCAATCGTCTTGCAGGCTGGCCGCGTACTCCTCGCGCCAGTCTATGTCCGCATACTGGGGATCGGCGACACGCTTCAGGCTAAGCCCCATCCTCCGCTTTTGGGGGTCAATGCGGATGATGCGCAGCGTGTGCGTCTCCCCTTCCTTCACGATCTCCTTCGGATGGGTAATGCGATCGTCCGAAAGTTCGGAAATGTGTATCAGCCCCTCAATGAAGTCGTCAATGCGGGCGAAAGCGCCGAATGAGGTGAGTTTTGTGATCTCGCCCTCAACCAACTGCCCAACCTTGTAGTGTTGCTCCACCAAATCCCACGGCTCAGGCTCCAGGCGCTTCAGGCTCAACCCGATGCGCTTCTTCGCGCGGTCCACGCTGAGGACGTAAACCTCCACCTCCTGCCCAACCTTGACGACCTCGCTCGGATGAGAGATGCGCCCCCAGGCCATCTCCGAGATGTGAATCAGCCCGTCGGCTCCGCCCAGGTCCACGAAGGCGCCGAAGTCGCAGACGCTGGTAACGGTACCTTTGCGGACCTCGCCCTCTCGGAGCGAATCCAGCAACCGCTCCTTCTGCTCCTCGCGCACCTCCCGCATGGCCGCCCGCTCGGAAAGGATCAGGCGATTACGCTTGCGGTCCAGTTCAATGACCTTCAGCGGCAGGCTCTTGCCGGTGAGGTCTGCCCACACCTGCTCGCTGTCGTCGGCCCTGCGCTGGTGCTCGTTGGCCAACTGGGAAGCCGGTATGAATCCGCGCAGTTTGCCCATGCGCACGATCAGCCCGCCTTTGTTGTAGCCGGCAATCTGGCCCTCAAAGACCGCCTGCTCTTTGAAGAGGCGCTCCGCTGCCCGCCAATCCTTTTCCATCTCCGCGCGAGCGAGGGAGACGACGATGTGGCCTTCCGTTGTTTGGGGTCGGATGACCACGGCCACAACCTTGTCGCCCACCCGCAGGCGCTCGCGGAATTCCGGGTCCAACGACTCCAAGTCTCGTTGAGGCACAATGGCCTCCGACTTGCCGCCGATGTCTACCAACATCTCGGTCTCGGAGATGGCGACGATGATCCCTTCCACGGTCTCGCCACGGGAAAAGGACTTGACTCCGAAATGCTCCTGCTCCAGCAGGTCTTGCATGGAAGGTGGGGTAACGGGCGATGTGCTGAGGTTCACCTCCTGATTCTGCGCATCAACATCCGGCTGCTGATTCTCCATCCGAGCTTCCCCTTACGGTTGAGATTTGCTGCTCTTGAATCTATTATAGCGTAAGTCGTGTGAAAACGCAAACCCTGTAAGTAGGGTGGCTATCTGCACTGAGTAGGGGGGCTTTCTATAGCCGCCGGGTGCAGAGGGGCAGGTATGGAAACCTGCCCTACGCCCGCTGCGCGCCATGCGAGCGAAGCAAAGCGATCCCGCGGGGTCGTAACCGCGAATGAACGCGAATCCACGCGAATAGGGCTACGCTAACGTGCGATGCACCTTTCAGGGTGCATCGCACGTTGCGCGTGGCGCGTTCCGAGATTGGAAAGGGATTGCTCGCCGCTGCACTCCTCGCCATAACGAGCCTCGGCCCCTTCTGAACCGCATCGGCGAAGGGGTGCGGTTGGCGCAAAGCGCGGCGAGTGGTATAATCCGTGCCTGCGCCATCCCACAACCGCAAACTACTTCCGCACAATCCTACCGGAGGGCAGAGATCAAATGAAGCGCTGTCTGCAATGGAGCATCTTGGCGGTGCTCGTGGCCGCCCTGGCGTGGCCGTTGGCGGGCTGCGGCGGCCCCGCGCCCACGCCAACCCCCACGAAGACGCCACGCCCCGCCGCGACGGCCACACCCGCGCCTGCGACGCCCACGCCACCACCTCCCATCCAGGTCGCGACGCCGACGCCCGAACCGACGCCCGCGCTGCCCACGCCGCTGCCCACCGTCGCCGGAAATGTCTGGCCGCTCACCGGCCTGCCCGTCGCGGACCCGGCGCTGCTGGAGCGCCCGCCCATCGCCGTCAAGATATCCAACTCGCCCCAGGTGCGGCCGCAGTCGGGACTCCAGGCGGCGGACATCGTGTTTGAGCACCTGGCCGAGGGCGGCGTTACCCGCTACACCGCCATCTACCACAGCCAAGAGGTGGAGCGCATTGGTTCGGTGCGGAGCGCCCGCCTAATTGACCTGGAAATCCCCGCCATGTTTCAGTGCGGCCTCATCTATTCGGGCGCCAGCCCCGAAGTTACGCGCCTCATCACGGAGTCGGACTTCGCCGACCGCGCGCTGTCGGACTGGTTTGGCGCGCCCGTTTTCTACCGCGTGAAGATCCCGGGCCTCGCCTACGAGCACACGCTGTTTACCGACACCAAGACCATCTGGGACTACGTCAAAACGAAAGGCTGGTTTGGCAAGCGGGACATTCGGGGGATGCGGTTTGACGCCGCCGTGCCCGCGGGGGGCAAGCCCGTCAGTTCGGTCTTCATCCCCTACAGCAAGTACTACTCTGACGTTACATGGACGTGGGATCCCCAGCGGGGCCAGTACCTGCACTCCATCCTCGGCCAACCGCACAAAGACCGCCTGACGGATCAGCAAATCGGGGCGAACAACGTGGTGATCCTGTACGTCAACCATGTGGAGACGCTCATCGTGGAGGATGAACTTGGCTCCCACTCCATTCAGATTCAGTTGTGGGGCGAGGGCCGTGCGACAGTCCTCCGCGACGGCAAAGCCTGGGATGTTACCTGGAAGCGGCCCAATCGCCCCGACCCGCTCACCCTCATCGGCCCCGACGGGCAACTGTTCCCGCTCAAGCCCGGCAACACGTGGTACAACACCGTGCCGCTGGACATGAAGGTAACGATGCAGTAGGGGCGACCGGCCGGTTGCCCCTACAACCTACGATCGGTCTGCCAGCGCCGCCACGCCCGGTAGCGTCTTGCCCTCCAGGAACTCCAGCGAGGCGCCGCCGCCCGTGGACACATGCGACACCTTGTCGGCGACGCCCGCCTGCTCCACCGCCGCGGCCGAGTCGCCCCCGCCGATGATGGTAACGGCGCCGGGCAGTTTGGCCAGCGCGCGCGCAATGGCGAAGGTCCCTTCCGCGAAGCGCGGGAACTCAAAGACCCCCATCGGCCCGTTCCACACCACCGTCTTGGCTCCGCGCAGCGCCTTGGAGTAAGCCTTCACGGTCTCCGGGCCGATGTCCAGGATGCGCCACCCCGCAGGCACCTGCCCCACCGGCACGACCTTAGCCTCGGCGTCGGCGGCGAAGGCGTTGGCCACCACAGCGTCCGTCGGGAGCAGAATCCGGCCCGCGCCCTGCGCCAACAACTCCTTGGCGATGGCGACGCTGTCCTCTTCCACCAGCGACGCCGCCACGTCGTAGCCTTGCGCCTTCAGGAACGTGTTAGCCATCCCGCCCCCGATGAGGAGCCGATCCACCTTGCCCAGGAGGTTCTTGACAACGCCGATCTTGTCGGAAATCTTCGCGCCGCCGAGGATGGCCACAAAGGGCCGACCGGGCGCCTCCAGCGCGCGGCTGAGGTAGTCAATCTCCTTCTCCATGAGGAACCCCGCCACGGCCGGCAGGTAAGCCGCCACCCCTGCCGTGGATGCATGGGCGCGGTGCGCCGTGCCGAACGCGTCGTTGACGTACAGGTCGGCCAGGGCCGCCAACTTCCGGCTGAACTCGGGATCGTTGGCCTCCTCCTCGGCGTGGAAGCGCAGGTTCTCCAGCATGAGCACTTCGCCCGGCTTGAGCGCCGCCACCGCCGCCTCGGCCTCAGGCCCGATGCACTCGCCCACGAAGGCGACCGGCATCCCCAGCAACTCGCCCAGGCGTTTGGCCACGGGCCGAAGGCTGAATTCGGGCGTCGGCTTGCCCTTGGGCCTGCCCAGGTGCGAGGCGAGGATCACCCGCGCCTTGTGGTCCACCAGGTAGCGGATAGTGGGCACGGCCGCCACGATGCGGGTATCATCGCGCACCTCTCCGCCCTCCAGCGGCACGTTGAAATCCACGCGCACCAGCACGCGCTTTCCGTCTACAGGCACATCGCGAATGGTCTGTTTGTTCATCGTCCGTTCTCCCTCGGCAATCCATTTGTGCCACAGTTCACGAAGTAGTATATCCCTACTCTCCCTTCTCGCAAAACTCAATGAGCCAGCGAGCCAGTTTCTCCGAATCATGCCGCCATGGGCATTCCCGGTCCACCAGGTCGGCCTTGTACACGCGATACGGCGCATCCGGAGGATACTCCGGGCGCACCCAGGCGACCCCCGGCACGTTGGGCAGAGATTCCGTCAGGTTGTCGTTGGCGAGCACGTTGGGGAAGACGTCGGGCCCCACGTGGCGCTGCAACGCCGCCATGTGATCCGCCAGGGTGTAGCCCTCGGTCTCGCCGCGCTGGGTGGCCACGTTGCATACGTAGATTTTCTTGGCGCGCGACGCCCGCACCGCCCGGACGATGTCCGGCACCAGCAGATTGGGCAGCACGCTGGTGTACAGGCTGCCGGGGCCGGCAACGATCAGGTCGGCCTCCAGGATGGCCCGCAGCGCCCCCGGGTAGGCGGGGGCGTCGCCCGGCTGGAGAAACACCCGCTCAATGGGTCGGCCGCTCTCCGGAATCTGCGATTCGCCTTCCACGACTGCCGGCAGTTCCTCGTCCTCGTCTTTCAGTTCCGCCACCAGGGTAACGTTTTCCAGCGTGGATGGAAGAATCTGCCCGCGCACCGCCAGGACTTTGCTGGATTCCAGCAGCGCCCGCTCAAAGTTGCCTGTTACGCCCGCCATCGCGACGATGAATAGATTGCCGAAACTGTGCCCGTTCAGGCCCTCGCCCTCGCCGAACCGATACTGGAACAGTTGCGTGGTGAGCGACTCGGCGTCGGCGAGAGCCGTGAGGCAGTTGCGGAAATCGCCGGGTGGCAGCACCCCCAGTTGGCGGCGCAGCCTGCCGGAACTGCCGCCGTCGTCGGCGACGGTAACGATGGCCGTGATGTTCTGCGTGTGTTCCTTCAGCCCGCGCAGCAGGGTGGACAAGCCGGTTCCGCCGCCGATGGCCACGATCTTGGGGCCGCGCTCCCGCTGCCAGTGCCTGTACACCGCCTCGGCGACGTCCTCCTGCCCGGGCCGCAAGAACGCCGCCAGCAGCGAACGGTTGAGTTGGTAGATGGCGACGGCGATGGCCGTAAGCCCCAGCACCCCGAACAGAAGCCCGCGCCACTGCCGCCCGATGAATTGCAGCGTGAGGTAGTAGAACACCGGCGGAAACGTCCACCGCACGTAGACTTCCCGCAGGAGGTACGCCACGCCCAGGCCCACGATGGTTGTGCCCAGCAGCAGCAACAGGAGCCAGCGCTTCACGTGCATGCCGGGCGCCAGCCATCGTAGGGCCGAACGGATTTGACTTCGCGGTTTCACGGGCCACTCCTAGCGATGAGAGTCTCCCACACGCCCAGATTATAGGTCGGGCCACGCCTTTGTCAAAGCGGCCAGCGCATCGGGCGCATCTCGGTCATGGGGCGCGAATGAGCGGGGCCACCTCACCTAAACCCACCCCAGCCCTTTCCGCGCAAAGTTGGTTCTACGGCATCCATGCGTAGCCTGTCTGTTCTACCCCACCCATCCCCACCCCGGCCCTCCCCTAGCCTCGTTGTCCTTCGCCGCGCTGCCGGATGCCCCCAATGC
>JACIWU010000069.1 GCA_014360805.1 Chloroflexota bacterium | reverse complement strand
GGCGGCGCGCATGGCCTCGTGCTCGCTCCACGGGTACTCTACGGTGCCGAAGCACATGGACTGCTCGTGGCCCTTGCCTGCCGCGACAACCACATCGCCCGGCTCGGCCATGTCCACCGCGAACTGGATGGCCTCGGCGCGGTCGCCAACTTTCCAGAAGTCGCGCCCTTCCTGGCGGCCCTCGGCTCGGCAGGCCTGGGCGATGGCCTCCATGATGGCGTTCAGGTCTTCGGTGCGCGGGTCTTCGGCGGTGATCACGATGCGGTCGGCCAGCCGTCCGGCCACGTGCCCCATCAGCGCGCGCTTCTGTCGGTCGCGCAGCCCCGCGCTGCCGAACACCACGATGACCTTGCCCGCGTACAGCGATTTGGCGGTCTCCAGCACCCGTTGCAGCGCGTTGGGCGTGTGGGCGAAGTCCACAATGGCGGTGAAGTCCTGGCCCTCGTCTATGATTTCCATCCGCCCCTTGACCCCACGCACGGCCTCCACGCCCTGCCGTATGGCGTCCAGGCCGATGCCCTGGGAGACGCCCAGCGCCACCGCCGCCAGGATGTTCTGCGCGTTGTACATGCCCACCAGAGGCGAGCGCATCTCCACTTCGCCCACGGGCGTTGCGGCCCGCAGGCGCAGGCCTTGGGGCGAGTGGCTCACGTCCACGGCGCTCACGTCGGCGGCGCCCGGCCGGGTGCTGTAGGCCATGCGAACGTCGGCGGGAATCTGCCGCAGGAAGTCGTAGGACGAGTCGTCGGCGTTGAGGATGGCGACCTTCGGGGTGTCGGGCTTCCGATGAGATTGCGACAGCGCCCAGAACAGCCGCGCCTTGGCGTCGCGGTACGCCTCGTAACTGCCGTGGTAGTCCAGGTGCTCGTGGGTGATGTTGGTTACCACGGCCACGTCAAACTCGCAGGCGGTAACGCGGTGCTGGGCCAGGCCGTGCGACGTGGCCTCCAGCACGGCATACTGGCTTCCGGCGGCCACCATCTCGGCCAGGTAGCGTTGCACGTCGGGCGCGTCGGGCGTCGTGGTGTGCAGGCCCGTGTCGTACTCGCGGTCGCCGATGCGCGCGTTGACGGTGCTGATGAGGCTGGTGGGGATGCCCGCCGCCGACAGGATGGCCGCGATGAGGTTCGCGGTCGTCGTCTTGCCATCGGTGCCCGTTACGCCGACGACCCGAAGGGCGCGCCCTGGGAAGCCGTGCCAGGCCGCCGACAGGTAGGCCAGCGCCTCGCGGCTATCGGGCACGCGCACGGCGGCCACGTGCGGCCATTGCGACAGCGCGCCGTCCCATGTGGGGTCGGAGAACACGACGGCCGCCGCGCCGCGATCTATGGCCTGAGGGATGAACCGATGCCCGTCCACCTCCACGCCGGGTATGGCGACGAAGAGACTCCCCCGCTGAACTTTGCGGGAGTCGGTGTCTATGGCCAGCACATCAGGGTCGCCGCCCTGCGTTTGCGCCCAATGGGGCAATGCGCTGCATAGTCTAGAGAGCCGCATAGTGTCCATCCTGGTCGGGGGTCTGGTCTGCGGCAAGAACACTTCGCCGCCGTGGTGGATTATACCCGGCGGCGAAGCGCGAGGCAAAAGGCGGGCGAGGCCGCCCGCAACCCGTAGGTCCGGTTCCCGTACCTGGCCGTAGTCGGAGTTCCCGTCCCCGACCGGCGGCTAGGGATAGCCGCCCTGCACGCCCCCTCCAACGTAGGCCAGGTTTCCATACCTGGCCGTGGTAGGAGTTCCCATACCCGACCGGCGGCTAGGGATAGCCGCCCTACACGCCTCCTCCAACGTAGGCCAGGTTTCCATACCTGGCCGTAGGTCGGGTTCCAATGCCCGACGCGGCCAAACCCTAGCCGTTGGCGGCGGCCTTCAGCACAGGCCGGAACTTGTAGCCGTACACGATGAGGCCGTCGTCGCCGTCCTCGGTCAGTTTCCGCGTTACCATCTCCACAGGCATGCCGATGCGCACATCCTGCGGGTCCACGTCGGTCAACTGCGCCGTTACCAGCGGGCCCTCTTGCAGTTTCACCAGCGCCACCGGATAGGGCTCGTAGGCTTCGTATCCCGCCGGCGCATCCGACAGAACGGTGAACGAATACACCTCGCCCTTGCCCGCGAACTGGAACGGCTCGTAGGCGGGCTTGGCGCATTCGGGGCACACATCGCGCGGCGGGAACAGTTTGGCCCCGCACGTGTGGCACACTTCGCCAGTCAGGCGGTATCGCTGATGCTGCAATCTCCAGTTTTGAGGAATGGCCATGGATTTGTACCTCCGGAAAATGGGCTACCCTTCGGCAGCCAGGATGTGAGTGATAACGGTGGCGCCGCTGCCGCCGATGTTTTGCGTCATGCCGATTCGCGCGTTCTTCACCTGATTGGGTCCTGCCAGATGGCGTAGTTGCAGCACGGCCTCCACGATCTGGTACACACCGGTAGCGCCGACCGGATGTCCGCGCGCCTTCAGCCCCCCGAACGTGCAGATGGGGATGCGGCCGTCCAGCGCGATTTCGCCGTCCTTCGCCAGGTACACGCCGCGCCCGCGCTCGGCGAACCCCGCCGCCTCCAGCGAGAGCGCCGCCGTGATGCTGAATGCGTCGTGGAGTTCAAAGAAGTCCACGTCGTTCGGCCCGATGCCCGCCTGGCGATAGGCCTTCTGCGCCGACAGCGCAGCCGCGCTCAGGAACAGCGGGTCGCGTCGGTCGTGGACGGCCAGCGAGTCCGTGGCATTGGCCGAGCCGATGATGCGCACGGATGCGGGCTGGAACCTTCGGGCCACCTCGGACGGAGCCAGCACCACGGCTGCCGCGCCATCGGCCACCGGCGACGAGTCCATCAGGTTGATGGGGGCCGCGACCATCCGCGCCCGCTTGAACGTCTCCAGCGAGATCGGCTTCCGGAACATGGCATAGGGATTCGTGGCCGCGTTCTTGTGGGCGTTGATGGGGAATCCGGCGAAGTCTTCGTGCTGGACGCCGTACTCGTGCATGTACCGCTGCATCAGGAGCGCGTTGAGCGAGACGAACGAGATGCCGTTGACGACCTCGTATTCGGCGTCTGCAGCCATGGCCAGGCCCGCCGTCGTAACGGCACCCTTCTGGTCGGTCATCTTCTCCACGCCCACGACGATCACGACATCCAGCAGCCCGCTGGCGACGGCCAGATAGCCCATGCGCACCGCCGCCGCGCCGGAGCCGCAGGCCGCCTCTATCTTCACCGCCTCTACGCCGCGAAGTCCGACGAAGTCGGCGATGAGCGCCCCCAGGTGCTCCTGGCCGTTGAGTTCGCCCGACAGCATGTTGCCCACGTACAGCGCGTCGGCCCGTTCTATGCCCGCGTCGCGCATGGCGGCCAGGACGGCATCGCCGGCCAGGTGGCGCAGCGATTTGCCCCAGTGCTCCCCTACTTCCGTTTGACCGATACCGATAATGCTTACGTCTCTCAACCCGAACCTCGCTCGTTAGTGCATCTTCAGTTTTCCGCGATAGCGCACGTACAGGCCGTAGTCAATGACCTTGCGCCGTCGGATGTAGTCCTGCGTGAACGGCGCGCGGTCTCGGCGCTCGGTGATCTTGTCGGTTACGACGAAGGACATGGCGTCGCTGCCCGCGCCCGACCCGAAGGACACCAGCAGCAGGCGGTCTCCCGGCTCCGCCACGTCCAGCATCGCCGTCAGCCCCAGCAGCGAAGACCCCGCGTAGGTGTTGCCGATGACGTTGGCCAGCAGGCCCGCCCGAATCTGCTCGTCGGTGAAGCCCAGCGTTTTTGCGGCCCGCTTGGGGAACTTCACGTTGGGCTGGTGGAAGACGGCCATGCGGTAGTCCGACGGTTGGGTGCCCAACTGTTCCATCAGCCCCCGCGCCGCCGCCAGGATGTGGCGGAAGTAGGCCGGGTCGCCCGTGAATCGGCTTCCGTGGGTCGGGTACTCCTGCCCAGGGCGGCGGAAGAAGTCGGGCGTGTCGGTTACGTAGGAGTACGAGCCTTCCAGGTAGGCGAGGCTCTCCTCGCGCAGGCCGATGATATACGCTGCGCCGCCCGCGCTGGCGGTGTACTCCAACTCGTCGCCCGGGCGGCCCTGGGCGGTGTCGGCGCCGACGATGAGCGCATACGGGGCCATGCCCGACGCCACAAACCCGAAGGCGGCCTGCATCGCCTCGGTGCCGGCCTTGCACGCGAACTCCCAGTCGCCCGCCTGGGTCTCGGGCGTGGCGCCGATGGCCTCGGCCACGATGGTGGACGTCGGCTTGACGGCGTAGGGGTGCGACTCGCTGCCCACCCACACCGCGCCGATTTTCTGCGGCGCGATTCCCGCGCGGCTCAAGGCGTTGCGCGCGGCCTCAATGGCAATGGTGGCCGTGTCCTCGTCGGGGCCTGGCACGGCTTTCTCCGCGATGGGCGTGTCGCCGTCGCCCCCCTTCCACACGCGGACGATTTCGCTGGCCGGCAGGCGGTAGCGCGGAATGTACGCGCCGTATCCGATGATTCCTACATCTCTAATCGGTTTCATGAATCTGCGTTCTCCGAATGCGTGCGAAGTAGTCGCAATATCTCCTCCGCCCGCTGGGGACGGATGTTGTTCTCGGCGACCATGCGGTCGGCGACGATGTCCACCTCGTGGGGCTGGGCGCCCGCCGCAACGGCAACCTGGCGCGCGTGCAGCGCCATGTGCCCGCGCTGGATGCCCTCTGTCGCCAGCGCCCGCAGCGCCGCGAAGTTCTGGGCCAGGCCCACCGCCGCCATCACCTCGGCCAGTTGCGCCGCCGACTGGACGCCCAGAATCTTCAACGCCAGGCGCGCCGTCGGGTGCGACCGCGTGGCGCCGCCCACCACGCCCACGGCCAGCGGCATCTCCAGCGAGCCAGCCAAATCTCCCGTCTCCGTGCGCCACCAACGGCTCAGCGACGCGTAGCGGCCGTTGCGGGCGGCATAGGCGTGCGCCCCTGCTTCCAGCGCCCGCCAGTCGTTGCCCGTGGCCAGCGCCACCGCGTCTATGCCGTTCATGATGCCCTTGTTGTGGGTGGCGGCGCGATATGGGTCTACCTCGGCCAGGGCGGCGGCCTCCAGAATCCGCTCCATGACCTCCTGGCCGCTCATGCCGTAGCGCGCCAGTGCCTGGGTGGGAATCTGCCCTTCCGCCCGCGCCATGCGGCGGTCGGTCAGGTTGGACAGGATGCGCAGGTTCACGCGCCCGCCGGTGATCTCCTCAATCATCGGCGCGAGGCCCTCGGCAATCGTATTGATGGCGTTGGCCCCCATGGCGTCCACGGTGTCAAAGAGCAGGTGCACCACCAGCATCGGCCCCACAGGCGACTCGGGGAAGCGCCGAATCTCCAGCCCCCGCGCCCCGCCGCCCCTGGCCGCTAGCCCCGACTGCAGGAAATCGGCGTGGCGCAGGATGCGCGCCTGGGCTTCCCGCAGGGCGCGCTCGGCCCCGTCCAAATCGGCGAGGCCCAGCACCTGAATCTGCCCGATCATCTCGCGCCCCAGGGCCTGGGCCTTGAAGCCGCCCCCCTGGCGGAAGAGTTTGGCGGCGAAACTGGCGCCCGCGACGACCGAGGCTTCCTCAATCGCCATCGGCACCAGGTACTCCACGCCGTTCACCAGGAAGTGCGTGGCGATTCCCAGTGGCAGAGCGCAGCGCCCCACCACGTTCTCTATCATCTTATCGGCCTGCTCCAGCGACAGGCTCGCTTCCAGAGCAGCGACCTCATCGTCGGCCAGATTCGCCCACTCCTGCACCAGGAGCTGCCTCTGCGCGATGCCGAGGGTGTAAAGGCCGCTGATCTCCGAGGTGCGCTTCCGTTCGGTCAAAAAGCCCTCCTCCCATAGACGCGCAAAGAAGGCGCAACAACCGTTGCCGCCTTCCCGCACAACACCACTATAGCACAGAAAGTCTGTCAAAAACTATCAAGTTGGGGCGATTTTCTGTCAGAGGCTGCCAAGCGCCGTGGCGAACATCTCGCCCAGGCGCATGAGGAGCGAAGGCCAGAGGAACAGGCCCACCCCCGCAGCGACCAGCGCCCACAGGTATGCTCTGGCCAGGCGACCGCACTGCGCGCGCGGTGCCACCGACGGGTGGACGCTGACCCACAACACCCGTCCCCAGCCGAGGCTGGCAACCAGAGGCGCGGCCCTCAACGCAAACCCTGCCCACGCGGGCACAGGCGCGAGAGGCGCACCCAACGACGCGTGCACCCAGAACCCGACGCCCGCGGGCAGGCCGCACAGCCCAAGCGCGGCGACCGTCAGGAGCGCAATCCCTGCGGCGCGTTCGCGGGCAGCGCCTGCCCACTCGTCCAACCGCCGCGCCGAGCCGCCCTCCACGGACGCGAGGGCGATGGCCGCCAGCGCCACCGACGCGGAGTAGGCGGCCACTGCAAACCAGAACGCACCCGAGGTTTGCCCGTCGGCGCCGAAGAGCCGCAGCGCCAAAACCGACATGCCCACCAGCGCCGTGTAGGCCAGCGTCCGCGAGGGGCGGTTGCTGTCGACGGCGAAGACAGCGCCCACGACGACGCCGACGACCGCCACAGCCACGGCCATCTGCCCCGCCTGCGCCGACGCCAGAAGTTCGGGGTATCGGACGCACGCCCGCGCCAGGCTTACCAGGATAATCGGCTGGAGCGCACCCATGACCCACCCCGCCGCAAGGGGCTGGCCTGCGTCGGCCATTCCTCGCACCCACGCCCAGAACGGGAACAGTCCGAGGTACGCGGCGGCCCCGACCACGGCAAGCGTGCCCAGCGCCGCCCACGGGGGCGCTTGCTCCACTTCGGCGGCGAGGGCGCGGGCAAGCAGGACATCGCTCACGGCGAATGCGCACAGCCCCACGGCCCCCATCGCCATGGCGCGGGACGCACCGCGCCCGACGCGCGCGCCTGTCGCCTGGAACAACCACACCGCCAACGGGAACACCAACCCCAGCGCCACAAGCGACGTCGGCCCAGGTTCAACCGCCAGCGCCGCGCCTGTCCCAGCCATCGCTGGCAGCAGGAACGGCGCGAAGGATGCGTAGTCGGGCAGCAGGGCCGCCGCGAGCGCCAGCACCGCCGATGCGCCCGACGCCCAGGCCAGCGCCATGCGTCCCGCGTCGTCCAGCACCAGCGTGTGGCCGAGCAGGGCCACGCCCGCGTCGGCGGGCAGGCGGATGCAGCCGAACGCTTCCAGCGCAAGGCCGACCGCCGCCAGGAGCGCCCCCCACCGCTTCAGCCCGCGCAGCGCGTACAGCGGCGCGAAGAGCACAAGTGGGCCGAGCAGGAGATACCCCGTCGCGGCGGTCATCCTTCCCCCTCCGAAGCGCCCCAAACGGCCGCCAGGTGGCCCGAAGCCAGGCCCGTCAGAAGGTGGCCGCACAGCAGGAGCGCGGTGAGCAGAGGCCCGCCGCCCGCCGCCTGCACGTACACCACCGCTGCGTTCAGCAGCGACAGCGTCGCCACCCCAACCCGCTCAGGCTCGCGGAACAGGCCCATCTGGGCCACGAATCCCCCGACCAGCGCAAAGCATGCCAGCGAGACTCCATCGCCCGCGTAGGGGAGCGGCCAGCGCAACGCCAACAACACGCACGCGGCGAGAGCCATCAGCAGCGCCGCCGCCCGAAACGGCAACCCCAGGGCAGGGACGCCGCCCGCGTGGGGCGAGGGGCGCGCGCGAAGGCCCAGGTACAGCATCGCCGTCGCCATCCCGCCCACGGCGATGTGCAGCCACGCGACGCTTTGGGTCGAAGCCGACGCCGCGACGAACGCGCTCCCCGCGTATTGCGCCAGCAGCGCGAGCAGCGCAAGCCGCGCGTCGGAGGCCAGCGTCGCCACGACGATGCCCCCGGCCAGAAGCCCAAAGCCCAACAGCGGGTTCACGGGAATGGATGCCACGTCTTCCCCCTACAGAATCCCCAACATCAAAACGAGTCCGAGCAGGAGCACCAGCGCCCAAAGGACGTAATCATCGCTGCACAGCAGCGTCTCCAGGCCGCGAAGGGCCAGCGCGAGCCTGTTCCCCAGGGCAGCCACGCCCCTGCGCAGCCATCCCAGCCCCAGGATTCTGCCGGCGCTTGGTCCGTATTCCCGCCAGGCGTCGCCGAGGTTCCCCAATTCGGGCAGCGTCGTGGCCCCCAGCAGGGGCAGCACCAGCGCCGCCCACGCCCCGGGCGACAGCGCCACGCCGCCCCATGCGGACGTGTGGCCGCCCAGTAGCAGCGCCCACCGCGGCCCCAACGCCAGGGCCAGCGCCACGAGGCCCCAGGCGGCGAAAACGCCCATGCGGATTCTGTCGCGCGCGGGCGACGGAGCCACGCCCGGATGCCACAGGGCCGCCATGGCAAACATCTGCCCGGCCAGCGCGAACACCAGCAGAACAAAGCCGGACCGATTCAGGAGAGACTGCCACAACCCGAGAACCGAGGCCATGGCCGGCGACAGCGGCCCCGCGCAAGCGACGGCCACAGGAGCCAGCCCCAGGGCTACCCCCACCACTCGCCGCGGGGACCATGCCCAATATTGCGGCGTCTGCCAGCGGACGGCCCACAGGCCCACGCCCAAGCCGACAGACGCGGCGATTGCCACGAAGGGCAAGGGGGCCGGGGCGACGCCTTCGGCCCACATCATCAGTAAGATTCCCAGGGGCGCGCCCAGCGCCCACGCGACCCGCTGCCGGGGTTCGGCGTGCAACCAGGCCGCCATGCCGCAGGCCAACGTTCCCAGGGCGCCGAGCCACAGCACCGCTTGGGGCTGCGGGAGAGGCCCCACGAAGGCGGCCCGCTGGGCCAGCGCCACTCCCGCGACCGTCGGCGCCAACGCCGCTGCATCCAGCGGCGAGTCGCCGTGCGCCCCTTGCGACAGCCGCCGCGAGACCAGCGGGAAGACACCCATCCGAATCAGGGCCACGCCGACGAGCAGCATCCGCGCGCGCGGCGTCCACGCGGCGACCTCGTAGGGCCGCAGGCTGACCCCCTGCGTCTCGTGCCATACCCAAAGGATCGCCGCCAGGCCCACGCTCCCCCAGAAGGCGCTCCACGCGCCGACGGACGCGTCGTCGGCCTCGCCCGCGCCGCTCCGTCCCAACGTCAAAACCTCCAGCAGAACCCAGGCCATGGCCAGCGCCAGGAGATTCTCGGCGTACACCGAGAACAGCGCCGCGGCGGTCAGAAGTCCGGCGCGAGGCCAGCGATTCCACGCGCCCACATCCGCCAGCATGGCCCCGGCCAGCGCCAGGATGAGGATGGCCGCGAAGGGGAACATCTCCGCGTCGGCGGCCAGCGCAGGGCCGCGCCCCAGCGACGCCGGCCACGGCAGCGCCGCGGGCGCGCTGTCCGCCGACAGTCGGAGCGCAACGGCGAGGATCGCGGCGACGGTCATGCCCGCGCCCGCCAGCGCCGCGCGCGCCCACGTCGGAAGGCGTCGGCCCAGGGCCTGGATGAGGATGGCCCACAGCGCCATCCAAACGAGAAGCGTCCACGGGTTCAGCAGTGTCATCATCCTGCGCCAGTTCACAAACGGATTGCGCCGGTCGCCCGGAGTGGGCCGATTCTATCACATCTGGGGGAGTGGGGCAATTGACGAGGGAGGTTCGGCTATGTAGAATGGACGGCGAGTCCCACCAATGTGGAGCATCAAGGAGGCGGTGTGAAACGCATTGTAGAGTGTGTGCCGAATTTCAGCGAGGGGCGCGATCCCCAGGTCGTGCAGCAGATTGTGGAGCGCATGCGCGGGGTACCGGGCGTGCGTGTGCTGGACGTGGAGTCGGACCCCGACCACAACCGCTCGGTGGTTACCATGGTGGGGTCGCCCGAGGCGGTGGAGCGGGCCGCGTTTGAGGGCATCGCCGCGGCGGCCTCGCTCATTGACATGCGGAAGCACAAGGGCGCGCATCCGCGCATGGGCGCGACCGATGTGGTGCCCTTCGTGCCCGTGCGCGGCGTTACGATGGAGGATTGCGTCGCCATCGCGCGGCGCCTGGGCGAACGGGTGGGGCGC
This sequence comes from Chloroflexota bacterium, assembly GCA_014360805.1. Classification (NCBI taxonomy): domain Bacteria; kingdom Bacillati; phylum Chloroflexota; species Chloroflexota bacterium. Next base: position 5,755 of record JACIWU010000069.1, on the reverse strand, counting down.
GAATTGGGCATCCCCGTGTACCTGTACGAGGCGGCAGCCACGCGCCCAGACCGCCAGAACCTGGCCGACGTGCGACGCGGCGAGTACGAGGGGCTGCGCGAGGAAATCCGAACGAACCCCGACCGCGCGCCGGATTTCGGCCCGGCCGAGATGGGACCCGCCGGAGCCACCGCCATCGGCGCTCGCCCCTTCCTCATCGCCTTCAACGTGAACCTGGGCACGTCGGATCTGACGATTGCCAAGGCGATTGCCAAGGCGGTGCGGCATTCCAGCGGCGGGTTCCGCCACGTCAAGGCGCTGGGCGTCCCTGCCGGCAGCGTGGTACAGGTTACCATGAACATGACCGACTATCGGCAGACGCCGCTGCACCGCGTCGTGGAGGCGATACGCGCGGAGGCCAGCCGATACGGCGTGGCGGTTGTGGAGAGCGAGATCGTCGGGCTGACGCCGGTAGAGGCACTGGTGGATGCGGCGAAATGGTACCTGAGCCTTCACCGCTTCTCGGACGAGCAGATTCTGGAGAACCGCCTCGCGGAGGAAAACGAGGACATCACGCCGACGGCCATGCTGGACGCCGTGGCGGCGGCCACGCCCACGCCGGGGGGCGGCAGCGTCGCAGCGCTGGCGGGGGCGCTCGGCGCAGCGCTGGTGCAAATGCACGCCGGGCTGACCGTTGGCAAAGCCGGCTACGAAGCCGTGGCGCCGGAGATGGAGCAGATTCGGGCGCGCGCGGAGCGCCTGCGGGCCGACCTGGCCGAAGCCGTGCGGCGCGACAGCGAAGCCTACGACGCCGTCATGCGGGCCTTCGCCATGCCCAAAGGCACCGACGAGGAGAAAGCGCGCCGCCGCGAGGCCATCCAGAGCGCATTGGTGGCCGCCGCGGAAGTGCCCCTGCAGGTGGCCAGGGCCAGCGTGGAAGTGCTGGGCCTGACCCAGCGGGTGGCCCAGAAGGGAAAAGCATCGTGCATCTGCGACAGCGGCGTGGCGGGCTACATGGCGTTGGCCGCGCTGCGCGGGGCCTTGCTCAACGTGGAAATCAACGCCAGGGACATCAGGAACCCCGAAGTGGCGGCCACCTTGAGGGCCGAGGCAGCCGCGTTGCTGGAGAAAGGCAAGGCGCTGGCCGACGAGATAGAAGCCATTGTCGCGGCGCGGATGTAGGGGCAGTCCCCGATGGATGGGGACTGCGCCCGCGGGGTGGTGGGCCCAGCCGGATTCGAACCAGCGACCAACCGGTTATGAGCCGGCCGCTCTGCCGCTGAGCTATGGGCCCCAGAAAGACGCGCAGGAGCGGGAGACGAGATTTGAACTCGCGACAGCCTGCTTGGAAGGCAGGTGCTCTACCCCTGAGCTACTCCCGCTCGTTGCGACGATGCATCCGCCGCCAGGTCGGGGTGAGAGGACTTGAACCTCCGACTTCAGCGTCCCAAACGCTGCGCGCTAGCCAACTGCGCTACACCCCGCATCGGCGTGTGCTACGGACATAAGTATAGCCCGTTTTGGGCCGGACGTCAAAGTGAGCGCGGGCAAACACGCGGCCCTGTCGCCGACGCCCGCGCGCCGCGCAACCCTTGTAGGAGGAGGACATCATGGGAGACGCCGAACGGTTTGGCTATCACAACCGCATTTTGCGGGTCAACCTCACGACCGGAGACATCCGCGAGGAAGCCCCGGGCGAAGAGTTCTACCGCGCCCACCTGGGAGGCCGCAACCTCATCGCCCACACGTTGCTGCGGGAAGTGCCCGCCGACGCCGACCCGCTGGGGCCGGAGAACCGTCTCATCTTCGCGGCGGGGGTGGTTACGGGCGCGCCGATTGCGGGAGCCGGCCGCAACAGCGCGGGCGCGCGCTCGCCCCTCACGGGTGGATACGGCGACGCCGAAGCGGGCGGATTCTGGGGCGCGGAACTGAAACGCGCGGGGTTTGACGCCGTGGTGATTGAGGGCCAAGCCGACACGCCGGTTTACCTGCACATCCGCGACGGCCAGGCGGAAATCCGCCCGGCCGCGCACCTCTGGGGGCTTCCCACCGCCGAGGCGCAAGACGCCATCCGCCGGGAGTTGGGCGACCACGGGGTGCGGGTGGCGCAGATAGGCCCGGCGGGCGAGCGGCAATCGCGGCTGGCCTGCATCGCCAACGACCTGACGCACTTCTACGGGCGCACCGGATTGGGAGCGGTGATGGGGGCCAAACGCCTGCGCGCCATCGCCGTGCGCGGCACCAAGCCGGTGCCCCTCGCCAACCCCGACGGCGTGCGGGCGCTGGCGAGGTGGCTGGCGGCGAACGACGAGAAACTCAATGCCGGATTCCGCGACACGGGCACCGCCGGCGGGGTGCAGTACCTGAATGCCAGCGGTGGCCTGCCCACGCGCAACTTCCAGGCCGGGCACTTTGACCAGGCTGTGCGCATCGCGGGCGAAACCATGCGCGATGAGATTCTGGTGAATCGCGGCTCCTGCTGGGCGTGCATCGTCCGCTGCAAGCGGATTGTGGGCGGCGTGCACGGGCCACACGTGCTGCACCCCGTGTACGGCGGGCCGGAATACGAATCCGTCGCGGCGCTGGGTTCGTGCTGTGGGGTGGGCGACCTGGCCGCCGTGGCCCTGGCCAACGAGCGTTGCGCGGCCCTGGGGCTGGACACCATCGGCACCGGCATGGCCATCGCCTTCGCCATGGAATGCTACGAGAACGGCGTCCTCACGCGGGCGGATACCGACGGGCTAGACCTTCGGTTCGGCAACGCCGACGCCATGCTGGCGATGGTGGAAGCCATCGGCGCGCGGCGCGGCCTGGGGGACATCCTCGCCGAGGGGACGCAGCGCGCGGCCAAAGCCATCGGGCGCGGCGCCGAGCGTTTCCTGATGACGGTCAAAGGCCAGGAAATCCCCATGCACGAGCCGCGATTCAAGCATGGGCTTGGGATCGGCTACGCCGTTTCGCCGACGGGCGCCGACCACATGCACAACATGCACGACGACGGGCTGGCCAAGGCGGGCCGTTCCTTCCGCGAACGGTTCGGGCCGATGGGCATCCTGTCGCCCATGCCGGTGGACGACCTGAGCGAGCGCAAGGTGCGCGCCTTCTACTACGTGTCCACGTGGAACCACCTCTACAACAGCCTGGGCCTGTGCCAGTTCATGCCCTACTCGCCCAATCAGGTGGTGGATTTGGTGCGGGACATCACGGGGTGGAATGTGAGCCTCTGGGAACTGATGAAGGCATCCGAGCGGGGCCAGCAGATGGCGCGCCTGTTCAACCTGCGGTGCGGCTTCGGGGAAGCCGACGACCGCCTGCCGCGTCGCTTCCACGAGCCGTTCGCGGATGGTCCGCTGGCAGGCGTGGCGGTGAACCCCGACGAGTTCCGCCGCGCCCTGGCACTGTACTACGGGATGATGGGCTGGGACGACGCGGGGCGGCCCACGTCCGCGCGCCTGGCGGAGTTGGGCCTGGAATGGGCGGGGGATGCCGGTGTCTAGTCCCAGGAACCGCCTTGCGAAAATCGTTCTGGCCTCCAAAAGCCCGCGCCGCAGGGACTTCTTCCGGCTCCTGGGGCTGGATTTCGTGGCGGATTCGTCCGATGCCGACGAGGACATCGGCGCCGACCTGTCGCCCGCGGAAGCCGTTCGCAGTTTGAGCGCAAGGAAGGCCCGCGCGGTGGCGGCCCGCCATCCTGGCGCGCTGGTCGTGGGAGCCGATACCATTGTCGTGCTGGACGGCCAGGTGCTGGGCAAGCCAACGGATCGGGATGAAGCCGTGGCGATGCTGCGGCGTCTGCGGGGGCGGGCGCACGACGTGCTGAGCAGCGTTACCCTGATTGCCCCCGACGGCGCCGAAATCACGGAGCGCGCCGAGAGCCGCGTCGTGATGCGCGACTACAGCGACGCCGAAATCCAGGCCTACGTGGACAGCGGCGACCCGATGGACAAGGCGGGCGCGTATGCCATCCAGAACCACGCCTTCCACCCCGTGGCGCGGATTGAAGGGTGCTATGCCAACGTGATGGGGTTGCCGCTTTGCCATCTGGCGCGCGCGTTCTGGCGAGCGGGCGCGCCCCTGGACGCCGACGTGCCCGCGCTGTGCCGCGCCGCGACAGACTATCCGTGCGAGGTGTACCCTCGGTACTGGCCCGGGCGCAGGCCGACCCACTAGGCGGGGCCGTGGAACGCCGGCCAGATGTAGAAGCCCCAGGCGGCGGCGTTCAGCAACAGCAGCGCGCCGCCCACAAGGAGCGGGAGCCTTCGCTGTGCCCTCGCGGGCAGCCACTGACTCCAGCCGGCCACCAGGCAACAGGCGATGGGGCCGGCCGCGGGAAGCAGGTACCGCCCCTGCTGTGGGATGCCCTGGGCCACCGCCACGCCCACGACCTGGAGCACGGCCAACGCGGCGGCGACGGCCACCAGGATTTGGGCGCCGGACAGCGGGCCGCCCGCCCGGCGAAGGCCGCGCACCAGCCCCAGCCCGGCCGCTCCCGAGAGCGCGGCCAACGCCGCGTACCAGCCGACGCCCAGCCGCACGGTGAGCCAACCGAACGCCCCCCAAAAACTCGCGAAGGCCACGGACAACCCGCGCGCGTATCCCCAAAGCGCGGCAGGCGTCCACGCCTCCGCCGAAAACGGGCGCGCGAGCCATTCGGGGCGGATGGCGAGGAACCCGCCGGGCGCCGCGCCGGGGTAAGGCCAGACCTGGCCGGGCGCGACCAGCGCGGGCCGGACGAGGAGCCAGAGGGCCAGCGGAGCGCACGCGCCCGCCGCAGCGACGCCTGCGCCCAGCCACCAGACGCTGCGGCGTTGGCCTGCGCCGCGCCCGGTGAGGAGTAGGAAAAGCGCACACGTGGGAATCAGGAACAACGTGGTGCGCTTCGTAAGCAGAGAAACGGCGACGAGCAGCCCCACGCACAGGCCCCGCGCGGGCGTCAGCGGCGCATCGGCCCAGGACGCCATGGCGCAGAGGGCCGCCGCGCTCACAAGAGCGGCCAACGTATCGCTGTTCGCGCCTGCGGCCATGTAGGCGCGCATGGGCAGGAAGGCCACCAGGCACAGCGCTGCCAGTTGCATCTGCACATGGTGCGGGAAGGCAGCGCGGGCCAGACGGAAGACGAAAAACAGTTCCGCCAGCCCAAGAAGCACCGACAGCGCGCGCAGCACCCGCAACTGCGAATCCACCCCGGCGCCGCCTGCGAGCCGAAGCGCGCCCGCCGCCACCATGTAGTACCCGGGCGACGCGGCAATGGGCGGCAGGAGCACATCGGGCGCGGTGTCGGCCCAGAGCGAGGGCGGCGGGGGCCTGTGCGCGCGAATCTCCCAGAAACGGTTCCGCACCAGCGAGGAGTACACTTCCCGCCCCAACTGCGTGGCGCTCCACACGTCGGAGAGGGTGGGCCAGCGGCCCAGGTCGGCCACCAGCCGAGCCAACTGGTAGTGTTGCGGCTCATCGGGAATCTGCCACAACGGGGTGAACACAAAGCACCAGGCGGAGAGCGCCAGGCCGAGAAACAGGATGAGGCGCGGTTTCATGCGATCTGCTCCTCTCTGTCTGGCCTAATCCTCCGCCCGTTCTACCCCATCTCCACTCGGCAGGCGACTTATGGGGAATGATAAGCCGCCCGCAGACACGGAGAACGGGGGCAGATGCTGGCACGCATCACCACGCGGGGCGTCGCACCGCGTAGGGACGACGCATGCGGCGTCCCTACCTTCAGCCCGCAGGGCGTCGCCCCTTCAGCCCGATGCTTTAGCGGCGGGCGGGGCACAGGCAC
>JACIWU010000068.1 GCA_014360805.1 Chloroflexota bacterium | reverse complement strand
GGGACCCTGCATCATACTCCATGCTCATGGCGCATCTCCTTTCTGACATTGCGCGGGGGAGACGCGCCATCCCCACACGGGGACTCGCACGCCTCCCCCGCATGGGGTGAATGGGTGATTGAGATCAAGCAGCCTGGAGCAGTTCCGCCTGTTCCACCGGCTGCCGCTGCATGGCCATGTCCTCCAGCGACCTCAAGTCCGCCTGGTAGCGCAAGGCCCCTGCAGGGTCCGCTTGCATCGCCTTGCGGATGACCTCGTCTGTGAATCGGTACAGGTCCCTCCACACCTCTGGGGATAGGCTCTGCAGCGCCAGCGCCGCGCCCAGGATCCGAAGCGCGTCTTCGGTCTGCCCCTGTTGGAGCAGCGCTTCCGCCCGTGTCCGGGCTTCCCCAGCCTGGCGTTCTTCAATCCGCCGGGCCAGTTCATCTAGCATCTCCCGCTGCGACATCGGTGTGGGCCGCTCCACGTCGTCCGGGTTCACCTTGTCCAGGGCTTGTGCGATCCCCTTGGACTTGCGGTACACGAGGTCTAGCATGTCCATGTCCATAGACCGGTTCGTCAGCACCGTGTACGCCGTTACCGGATACCGCTGGCTCGGACGGTACACCCGCTTGATCGCCTGCGCAATCTGCGACGGCGACCAGTCCACGTCTGCAACCAGAACGTCTATGGGGTACCGCGGACTGGTCAGGGTCAACCCGACGTTGCCGCACAACAACCCCATGACGACGATCCGAGGCGAGTCCTCCATACGGAAGGCTCGCAAGACCCTGGTCCGCTTGGACGGAGGCGTCGTGTGGGTCAGCGGGATCGGCGCGACGTTGTATGCAGCCAACCGGTTGACCAGTTCCTGGGCGGCGGGGTTCAGGCCGGTGAAGATGACCAGTTTCCTCCCCTCCGCGACGCACGTCGCAGCCACCCTCTCTATCGCCTCCAGTTTGGGCCAGGTGTTGAGTTCCGGCCACGCCTCCTCCGGGTACTCCATCGCAAAGCACGAGGGCACCGTCGCCGCCCGCCGGGCCGCCCACATCAGCGCCGAGAAACTCCCCAGGTCAAACACCTCGCCCCGGCGCTCCCGTTCCAGTTGTTGCCGGTACAGGTGCAGAAACTTGTCCTCCACCCAGCGGATCACCTGCAACTGTTCTGGACTCGGCTCCACAGCCACCTCCCGCTCGGTGAACGTCGGCAGCCGGATCGCCTCGGCCACCATGGGGTCTTCGTTGGCCCGCCGGATCATCAAGGTATCCGTGATACGCCAAAACAACTCGGCATTCTTGATCCGCTCCGCTTCCTGCACCTTGCGTCGCTTCCCCGTCCTCATGGTCTTCTCCACCCAGAAGGCGAAAGCGTCCATGAAGGCCTTCTGGCTCCCCCGCTCCATCGGAAACGGGAACAGGATTCGCCCCAGGTCCCCTGCGAACAGGAACTGCCCCTGCCGGCAGAAGTCCTGCACGAATCCCATGATCGGGGTCCCGCCCAGCGCCAGTTTGTACTTCGCGCCCCTCAGCGCCAGCATCGCGTCGCCTCGCAGCGTGCCCGCGTTCTTGACGAAGTGCGCCTCGTCCAGCACGACCATGTCGTACCCGCCGTGGGCGGCATGTTTGTAGTACGGCGCCACCCACTGCCGACCCGACAGACCGCAGTCGGCGCAGTAGTGCCCGTTCCACCGACCACTCCCGCACCGGGGGCACAGATCCTCCATGCCGCGCTTCCACGGCACGACCTTCCGCACCTCCTGCCTATACTTCGCGCAGTCGGGATTCTGGCACCGCGCGTACCGATCCGTCGGCTGGTGACAGACGTAGCATAGCCCTGTGCCGCACTCCTTGTTGTCGCAGCGCTCGCCCGTGACCACGCTCCCGCATTGCGGACACACGACAGGGTCCAACTGCGTCGGCTTCGGCTTGTTCGCCAAACGCGTGTAACTGGTGATGTGCACCGGCGCAGGATGGCTCATGTCCGAGGGTCCCCGCACCAGCACAAAGTCCTTGCCTTCCACCAGTCCCACCGCACGGCATTCGTCCGCCCAAGCCATGTCCAGCACCGACCCCGGCGGCACGACGAACAGCGTCTTGAACGGGTGAGCCTCGTGGTTTCGGGTGCCCGACGGGGAGCGTTCCAGTTCGGCCTTCCGATCCAGGTACCGCGCCAACGCCACCGCCAGGCTGGTCCTCGTCTTGCCAAGCCCCGGCGTGTACGACAGGTACGTGGATTCGGTCATGCAGATCAGCGCAGCGTCGTGCGCCTGGTACTCATACAGCTCTATCCCCGTCTCCGCGACCCGGTCCCGCCACATCCAGTATCGCTCTTCGTACGCTTCCACCGTCGGCAAGTGCTCCAGGATAGGCGTGCCCTTCAGCGCTTTCCGCGCTTCTTCCAGGGCCTCGGCGATCCCTTCCGCCGACTCCGGCCGGGGGATCAACTGCCACGCCAGCCGGCGCCGCAGATGAGTCAGCGCAGATTCCACCTCCCTTGGGGCATCCGGTTGGAGCCCCACGGCCTGCAGGCGTTGCAACCGCCCGCTCCGTTCGCTCCATCCCACCGGCAGCCACTGCTCGCCGCCCATGATCGCTTCAGGCAGCGTGATGGCGTACCCCGTGGCCCCCACCGTCTCCAGCAGCTTCAGGGCATCCACGATGCTCTGGGGCTCCACAGCCAGGAGTCTGCCCGAACGCCTGAGGACAAGTCCGGGTCCCGCCGTCCGGACGGGCAGCAAGGAGAGGTCGCTCTTCTTGGAGGCCGACTTCCTTGCGGTCTTTTGCACCCGTTGCAGCCCTCCCGGGCGCTGCCATCCGACGCGGATGCCATACTGCGCGGCGAGGCTTTTCTGCGCCTCCAGGAGCCTCGCCCGCAGCGCTTCCCGGGCTTCAGCCGTCAGGTCCGGCACATCGCCCAGGGTGCGCAGGTGCCGCTTCACAGTTTGGGCCACCACGCGGGCCACGGACTCGGGCTTGGGCTTCCTCCGGCCCTTGCCTGGCTTGTGCGCCAGGACGGCTTCAATGGCCCCGCACCTCTCGCTGGCGCACGTCATGCACCAGTACTCGTCCACGCCGATGGCGCAGACGCCATGAACCACTTCCAGCCCCACCGAATCCGTGTGAAGCACCCGCGCCTCGTTCAGTAAGACGCCCCGCTTCCACTTCAGGGGCGACAGCACCCTCCACGGACTCGCCGTCTCTCTGGGACGCGCAGGCTCCACACCTGTGCGCTCCGGCCTGCGCTCCAGGCTCCACGCGTAGGGTTGCACCACCCGCTGGAACCAGGGGGTATCCTTCCACGCCTGGAGCGTCGTCGTGTTGAGATCTTCAAACGTTCGGGGCGCAGCCCTGAACTCCGGGTAGTGCACCGGTTGTTGACCTGCAGCGAATGCGGGCCGCTTCTGGAGCAGCCACGCCACACAGGGCCACCGAGTCCCGGGGTCTTCGTCGCCAGACCGCGGCAGCGCGATCCGCGCCATCTCCACGCACTGCGCCAGCATCCACTCGCGCCACTTGCGCAGGTCATCGCGCTCCAGCGCCGTCTCCGGCACCACCAAGCCGATGAACCCGCCTGCCTTGACCGCCCGAACCTGCAGCTCGGTCGCCGCTTCCAGCGACAGGACGTGGCCCTTGTGCGCCGATGCCGATTCCAGGCCCGCCGTTCCCTCCACCGACCACGTGAGCCCGAACGGCGGGTTGCCCAGCGCGTACTCAAAGGCGTCTCGCGTCCGGTACTCCATGCAGTCCCCGTGGATCAGTTCCGCCCCGCCGGGCCAGTTCCGGTACGCAGCCCGGAGCAGGGTGAACGCTTCCGCCTGCAGTTCTACCGCGGTGATCCGCACCGTCGGGGGCAGGTAGGCGAACAGCCGTCCCGCTCCCGCGCAGTTGTCGTACACCGTGCCGCCCTCTATGGCCAGCGCCTCGGCGAAGAACTGCGCCACCGGCAAGGGCGTCAGATACTGCCCTAACGCTGCCTTGCTCTGCTGAAGGGCCGACATCGGCCCATACCTCTCCTCGTCCACCTCCACCAGCCCGCCCACGCCGGTGTACTTCCCCAGCAGAGCGAGCCGTTCTTCGTGGGAAAGAACCTCATCACGGCTGAGTATCTCCTGTGCCCTCGCCAACGCTTCGGCGTTGCGCCGGAGCCGCAGCGCCTTGACCGCTGCTGCAGGGCCTTCTGCGTTTACGTCTGCCACTTGTGTCCTCCTTCACGTTGGTGACGGGGGACAGGGCCTTCCCCCGCACGGGGGCCAACCTGTCCCCCGTCGGGGATTGTTCCTAACACGTTCTACTTGCTGAACCCAAGGTTCCGTTCCCGAAGCGATACCCAGCGCCCCTGCCCGATGACCAGGTGGTCCATGACCTCTATCCCCAGCATCGCACCCACCTCCACCGCCTGCCGCGTGATCTGCACGTCTTCAGGCGAAGGTGTCGGGTCCCCGCTGGGATGGTTGTGCGCCACCAGGATGGAGGGCGCGTTGCGGCGAATCGCCTCGCGGAACACCTCGGCCAGACGCACCTCGGTGCGGTTGACGCAGCCCTGGTACACCAGCACGTCCGCCAGCACGCGGCTGCGCGTGTCCAGCACCAGCACGCGCAGCGTCTCCTGCTCCTGCAGGCTCATCGTCGGCAGCAGAAGGCTCGCGGCGTCCGCCGGACAACGAATCTGCATCGACTCGCCGGCCGGAAGCGCGGCTAGCCGACGGCCCAGTTCCAGCGCCGCCTGGATCCGCGCCCCGGAGGCCGAGCCCAGCCCCCGAACCTCGGCCAACTCGGCCAGGTTCGCCCGGGCCAGGCTCGCCAGGTCGCCGAAGTGCGCAAGTACGTCCCGGCCTAGCGACTCGGACGCGCCGAGGATCAGTTCGATCAGCTCGGCGTTGCTGAGGGCGGCAGGACCGACATGTTGCAGGCGGTACAGCGGCTGCTCGACCAGCGGGAGTTCGCGCAACTGGAGCCGCGCGGGTTCAGCAGGGGCCCAGAGGCTCATCTGTCGGGCGTCCATGGTCACCCCCGTCACGGTGTTCTGGGACAGGGATGACGCCCCGACAGGGGATCGTCACCCCTGTCGGGTGGATAGACGATGGGTTAAGAGCAAAATGCGATACGTTACCTCCTTTCTTGGGTTTGAGATGGTTCAGGCGAATACACGGTCCAATGCGTCACAGGGTTTCGGGGCGTCACAGGACTCCAGGGCGTCACGGGAAACCAATCTTGCCGCAATGATTGGCGGCAGGATATCTGAGGGAAGGGGCGGTCTCCCCTTCCCTCCCTTTGTTTACGCTGCCCGCCTCAGCGGCGCCTTTTCCATCGCTTCGGCCACCGCGCGAAGGTCATCCTCACTCAGGTCGCCGAAGGCCTTGCCCATCTTCCGGGCCGCAGCCTCCTCGCTCCGCGCCGCGTCCCAGCCGAATTTCTCCCGGCCCAGCCGGTGAATCTCCGCGACCCAGTCCACCGAAGGCTCGCCCATCCCCTGCGCCAGCATCGCCTTCAATTCTCCAATGGCCTCGCTGGCTTCGCCTTTCGTTACCTCATCCAACGCGTGGCCCAGATGCGCTTCCAAATCCAGTACCCCGGCCCGCGCGGCCAGGTCCTCCAGATACCGACGCTGGGCTGCCGTCATCGGCGCGTCCGGGTCTCGGATGGCTACCGCCGAGGCTGTGCCCGTCTCCACGGCCGCGCTGACGCCTCGCCCGCTCAACCTGCGCTGGAGGGCGGCGGCCCGCTCGGCCCGTATGCCCTGGATGTGCGCACACAAGTACGCGTCCAGGTACGCCTCAACCTCCAGCAGCAGACGCAGCAGGTCGGCCACCGCGAAGCGGATGCGGACCCGCACTTCAGGCTCGCCTTGCGGCACGATGGCCCCCGTTTCGGTCAGGCGGCCGGGCCCGTTGACCACGGTGAGCCGCAGTGGAAATCGCGCGAACCGCCCGTCTTCCCCCGCGTCCCGCTCCAACCGCAGCACCCGGCTTTCCACCGCGCCGTCCCGCACACTCCCGCCAAAGCCCTCGTACTTCCCGCCCAGCAGGTCGTCAAACTGGCCACTCTTCAGCGCATGGATCACCAACCGCAGGTCCGACACGCTCCAGTACGCGACCGCTCGCCCCGTCTGCCCCCGGCCACGCTCGTACGTCGCCACCTCCACCCTGACCTTCCCGATGTCCAGGCAGTCGTACGCCGTGAAGAAGGCGCTCTGGGTGGCGTAGGTAACGATCTCCGGGTGCACCGGGAGTCCTCGCTCGTCCATGCCGCCCTCCTCACGCCGCCTTGGGTGGCGGGGGTTCACGCCTGCAGAACGGCAGGATGCGAGCAGATGGGTCCTCTTCCTCTACAGGGAGTTCAATGACCTTCGCGATGACCGTCTCCCCTGCGAAGAAGGCGCGCATCTCCTCCAGCGTGGACCACTCCACGATCGCAATCTTGACCGTCTTGTTCGGCCCCTTCGTCTCCATCGGGTTCCTCCTCTTGTTCTTGCGGGGAGGACGCCATCACCGCCGGAAGGGCGGCAGGTCGTCCGCCCCTCCGGCGGGTTCACGTTCAGGGATCCCCAGTATCTTGCGCGTTTCACCTCCTCATGTCGGCTAGATGGTGCTCGTCCGATGCATCGGAAATGCTCCTGCACACCTTCCTCATCACAGGCCTTGCCATCGCATCACGGGTGTCCATGGCGTCAAGGGAGTGCTATTCCAACACCAGCACGCCATGTGCGGCCGGTGAGGAAACCAAAAGAAAGAATCCTAGATGATTGCAGCGTATGAGCCCGGGATCGGACCGGGGCAGCCACCCCGCGGGACCCGGACTGTTTGGTAACGTGCCCCTGACCCAGGGAAACAAAAAGACGGCAAAGCACAAGCCTTGCCGTCACGGGTTGCGGGGAAGCCCCTTTCGTCCCCGCGCCTGAGTATTCGGTTACAGCGACAGCATACCACAAGTTGGGGGCGGTGTCAAATGCGGCGAGGCGAGTGTTATGTCAAGGCCCTGGCATGGCAAGAAGCGCGACGGGGTGCGAGGTCACCGCGAGCGCAGCGAGCCAGGCCGACAAGCGGCGAAGCCGAGCGCAGCCGGGCGAAGCCGTCAGGTGGATGCGCTTGTTAGGCGCACTTTGGAGTTTTAGGCTTGCCTTGCCACCTGCAACCGACACCAGGCATATAGCGCATCATACACATCAAATTGTCGGCTCAGATTCTCCGTATCATCAGGAAAGCGCAGACTGTAACCTACCGCAATGGCTTCCAGGCCAGGGGCTATCTCGTCCGTGTGTAGGTCTGCGTCTATGTCTGCCGCGTGTACGATTTTTGCCAGTCGAAGTAAGGCGGGGTCAGTTAGGCCGTAGTTTTCAATGATGCTCTCAAAAGAGCATTTTCCGTTCTTATGCCCAAGTTCCACATTAGGGGCATCGAAAGGAATTGCGCCCGTTTCTTTTGCCACTTGCTCCACCTGACTCTTTGGCACGAAAATAAACTCCGCGTCCGAGTCAACAAAACGGCTAATAAGCCACGGACACGCAACACGGTCTACGTGAACGTGTGAGCGAGTTACCCATTTCATAATCGTTTACTCCTTCTCTGCTGATTGCGTTTGTGTTACAGGAATTGCGGCACGGCCCAAGTCCTGACCGAAGAAGGCAAAGTAGAGCGTCCCTGCTAACCCAAAGCCGAAAGCGACCAGGAAGTTGGTTGCAGGAGATGTAATCGCGTTGAAGAAAGGCAAGAGCGTCTGTCCTATTCCAACAGTGTCTATGATGAGTTTTGCCGTTGAGGCGTCCCAGAGCAGCGCCCCGCCAAAAGCGGCGATGGATACGATAATATCGCGTATGAGGTAGTACACGCCAAACGTCGCCGCTTTTCTGCCGTCTGGGGCTAAATCCATTATCAGCGCTTTCCGTGTGGGTTCGCCAAATTCTTTCAGCCCCCGAATCACGAAAGCAATAGCCATTACCCAAAATGACTGCGCGACAAGCAAAATCAGCGGGAATATCGTGAAAAAGACAAACGTTGTCACTACAAACGGTTTCTTGGTGTTTTTGTCTGCCAGATACGCCACAGGGATATAGACCAGCATTGCCGTCACCATTTCGATAGTCGTCAATAAGCCAAATTGCAGCGGCGTAATCTTGTTGATACTGACACACCAGATGACGACAAATGCATAGGGGATTTGCTCGCAAAAACGTACCAGAATATCCGCTACCAGCAAGTTTCGCAAGGGCGCGCTGAGCAAGGTCAAGCCGTATGACTTTGAATCTTTCGCGGCAGGAGTTCGTTTTTCATCGGTAATCATGACCTGCTGGAGCATCAGCGACACACCAGCCAAGACAAAGGCGACGATAAACGCGAGGCGCACACCTTGCGTTTCCCCAAATGCTCCAATCAGCACACCGCCAATCACTGGTCCCAACGCCATCGGAATACGCCGAACAAGCGAGTGCAACGACACGCCCATTGTTCGTTTGTTCTTGGGCAAAACCGTTGCCACCATATCCATCGTGGCAGGCAATGAGATAGCCGTCCACGACACGAACAGGATAGCGCCCAGGATGACGGCTTGCCAGTTGGGTACAGCAATCACCACAACATAGCCCGCCATTGCCAGCAAATTGAACAGCAACAACGCACGTTTATAGCCCAGTTTGTCGCTGGCGTAACCACCTGGGAAAGAGTACAGGGCGCTGAGGAGATTGTCCAAGCCATTCAGCAAACCAATGGAGAACGCGCCGCCACCCAAAGCCATCAGGTAGAGTGGCAGAAATCGCTCTGCCATCTTTTCCCCTATCCCTACCAGTATTACCATCGCCAGTAGTGCTACGATGTTTTTCTTCAAGCCTAAAAAATCGGTTATTCGTTGGCGTGTCTTCACGATTTGCATATCAACATAAGAGATTCGTCTGACGCTGACAGCTTTGACGCGGTGCGCCTAACGACTCGCGCATCACCTGCGGCGAGCCGAGCGCAGCGCAGCGGCGTCAGGTGGATGCCCGTGTTGGGCTTCATCGGATTTACCGAGCAAAGAAAGAGCGAAGCAATTGGGTATACGTATCGGGCTCGTTGACATACGGGAAGTGTCCGACGGCATGGAGCGTGTGTACTTCCGCGGTAGGGTAGGTTGCTTTCAGTTGCTCCCGTAGAGCGACTTCCACGAGCGGGTCGTTGTCCGCCTCAATAATCATTACCGGAATTCCCAGCGCTTGGGGATCAGGTGGAATAAATGGTTCGATGACCGCCTTTGCACGAGCCACAACTTGAGCTTTACTCATCCTACCCGAGACCTGTTCCAGCATGTACGCCAGCACCAACTCAGAGTGACCAGCGGCTGGATAGATGGTCTCCACAAAGTTCTTGCGAAAGACGCCCATCACCACCCAATTGGGCAAGAAGGGCAGTATTCTGATCAGGGACTCGTTCTTTTGGCGTAGGATGTCATTAGGCGGAAATGTGTTGCCAAGAACCGCTTTCTCAATTCTTTCAGGATGACGGGCCATCAGGTACTGCGCCAGGTATCCGCCCAGGGAAGTGCCTACCACGTAGGTTTGCTGGACCCCCTCAGCATCCAGCACCGCCAATACCCCCTCACCGAGTTCATCTAGAGTTCCGGCCGGTGGATAGGTGAGGCTGATGACTCGATAGTCATCGGAGAGAGGCACCATCTGTTGCCACCAAATGTCGTAGGCGCCTGTCATCCCGTGCAGGAACAAGATGGCCTTCTCTCCACTCCCAAAAGCCACATATTCCCAATCTTTCCCGTTGACTTGCAAGTGTTTGGGAGGGTGTTGGCTACGAAAATCCAGGAGAGATTGACGATCCTGAGGTGATACTTTTTCCGAAAGTTCTGCGAAGCCTTTCTGAGGTACAGGCCATAAATACACTACGAGCAACAAGACCAAGAGAACGCCTAAAACAACAAGACCCTTTTTCTTTTTCATGGAAAGTGTCCTTTCTTGGCCGGTGAAGCCCAACGGCACCGAGCTCAGCCGCTGCTACCGAGCGCAGCGAGGGAGCAGTCGGCTGGAGCGAGTGGAATCGTTCCTGAGCACGCAGGGCAAGAAAGTTCGTCTGTCGCCGGCTGTAGTTTTAATCACATAAAAATCCGCAGGGCCAGGAATTCTATCCAGCGGCCAGGACACCGCATCCTTGAAGCCAGCCAGCACGACCCCGCCATCCGCCGTAAGGACCACCGAACGCAGATCGTCATTGTCGGGTCCACCCCAGGTGCGCGACCATAGCATCTCGCCCGCGCTATCCAGCCGCAGCATCCAAAAATTGTCAAACTTCATCTCCGCCGTCTGCTCAACCTGAGAATAGGCGGCCACCACGTAGCCGTCGTCGGGCATTTGCACGATGTCAAAGCCGCCGTCGTAGCGCCCGAAACTGGTGAAGATTTTCGTCCACGCCACATCGGCATTGGCATCCAGTTTGACGATCCAGGTGTCTTCGCTGGGAAACTTTTCTTGCATACTGGTTGCGCCCGTGATGACCGCACCGCCGTCGCGGGTGGGTTTGATCTTGTCGAACTTGTTCTTGAGACCCTCGTTGAAGGTCTGTTTCTTGAGGACGTCCCCATTGGCATCCATCACCAGGTAGGTGGCAAAGAGTTGCGGGGTCAGTAAATCACGGCAATTGGCTGTGCAACTCTTGGCCGTGAGGAGATAACGATCTGTCCCCCAGGCGATGAGCGAAGTGCCGCCATCCTCCGCGCCCAGATCGTAGGTTTTGCTCCAAATCATCCCGCCATCGGAGTCCAGCTTGACCAGCCAGACATCCCCGCCATCCTGAACGCCATACGAGCGGGTCGTGCCGATCATCAGAAAGTTGCCATCGGGCGTGGGGATCGTATCCACGGTAAAGTCATCTTGACTGCCGCCGAGGGTCTTTTCCCACACCACGCGGCCATCGGGGGCGATTTCCAACAGCCACGCCTGGTGGGCATTGGGGAAGACATATTTGCTCCCCGTGATCCAATAGTCGTTTCCTTTGAGGATGACCGAGGTCAGTACGTCCGCCCCATTGCCGCCGACCTGGCGCGTCCAGAGGAGATCGCCGCGCGCGTTGATTTTGATGATCCAGCCGTCCACATTGCAGCCGATGAGACAGGGAGTAGGTCCCGTTACGCCCACGACGACCAAATCGCCCTGGGGCGTTTCCATCACATCCGCGGCGAGATCCGCCCTCCCATTGTTGTCGAATTGTTTCTCCCAGGTGATGGGCTGGGAGGCGGGACCGGCACTTGGCGATGGCTGAGCAAGTGGGGTAAAAGTGAGGGTGAGAACAGGTGCAGTGGGAGTTTCCCCTCGTCTCGCTGATATTCTGGCGGCACATGCGCTTAACCCAAGGATCAATAAGATCAATACAGAGAACGCCTTGTGGAAGAAACCCAAATGGCCGGAAATTCGTTGTTCGCTCATGTCCTTTGCCCCCTGGTGGATTGTAACTCCAGGTGCCCAACTATTGATTCCAGGGAATCCGCCTTTGCCATTCTCACAAGGGTCTTGTACGGAATCCGTATAAGAGATTGGCACATGGCTACCGCCAGGTCCACCTTGCTCTGGAACGGGACGCCTTCCTGTTAGCACACCGCCTTCTGGCGGTATGGTAGAGTCTCTAAGGAGAATGTTCCCGCAGCCAGGCCCGGATCTCCCGGTGGGTTTCTTCCGCCAGCGGTTTGATCAGAAAAGCCCACCTGGCCCATACTCTGCCATCCGTGCGGACCCATTGCAGTTCAGCGGTGTCCTCTTCTTTCTCCACGACCCGGATGGTCTCCAACTGGCCCAGCGGTAGAACCGAAACGGACCACACCTGCCCCCGACAAACGCGACGGCGAACCACCTGATGCTGCGAGATGTCAAACTCAATTTCCGTCCGACATAGCCCGACAAGAAAAGCAAAGAGGAAAGCCGCCGCGCCGGCGCATCCAAAGACGATCAGCCCGGCCCATCCTAGGCGGGAAAAGGGCCCAAGCAAAATGACCAGCCAGGCTGCAACGCCAAAGATGGCGGCAACGACCGCCGCGGCCATTCTCTCCTTCGGGTCGGAAGTCAGCCGCAGGGTTGTGGAGGATTTGTCCAGAATACAGCCCAGGACGATGATAGACTCCATGTCGCTCTCTCTGTCGCACGCAGGGATGCGCGCACTGCCCCGGCAGAGCCAATTTTAGCCACGGGGGGCCGCCAGCGCAAGGGGCGACGATCACTTGATCCCAATGTAGAACATCACCCATCTTTCGTCCGAAAGGCGAATCACCGTCGGTCCGCCAACGCCGACGGGCTTCCCCTGCACCGTCAGGCGGACATTGGGTTCGCGCGCCCAGGTTCGCCCGCCGTCATCGGAAACAAAGGCCAGGAATTCGCCGCCCCCTACATACATCCGCACCCGCCCATCGGGCAAGACGAGCAGGTCCGGAATACCGCGGGCCTCCGCAACCTGCGCCGTCTGGTCAAACTGCACGCCGTCGGAGGAGCGATAGAGCCAAACGCCCTCCTGGCCGCGTGGGATTGCCAGCAGCCAGGTGCCCCCGGCACCGCGCCGCGCTGGACTCGCACGCCGTCGTCCAGCGTAAAGGTCATTCCGTCATCGCTGCTGGCGCTGATAATATCCCTGTGATTCAGGTACATCCGGTAACGGCCGTCCGGCAGGCGGATGACGTTGGGGTCCCAAATCTCATCGGCAGTCAGGCGGTAACCCTCTTCAACCGTATAGTTGATGCCGTCGGTGGAGAGGGCGCTGTAGACGGTCCGCTCCCGGAAAAAGTACATCCGCAGGCGGCCGTCGGGCAATTCCATCACGTCCGGATCGGCCGGCCCCGGCCCGCGCTGCTCCAGGCCGGTAAAGTTCACCACGCCCAGTTTCTCCCAGTGAATCCCATCAACGCTGCGAGCCACCCCCATGCGCTGGCCGCCGGGGACGGTGGGATCGGTGAAATCTACCCAATACGCCCAGTACACTCCCTGCGAGGTGTAAATGACCTCGGGCACGGAGGCTTTTTCGGCCAGCAATGTCCCCTCTGACCAGGTCAGACCATCCGGCGAGGCCGCGATATAGATGCGGTCTTCCTAGACGGGGAGGGGGTCGCCGGGTGAGCGGGTTGGCTCGCCCGACGCGGGTCGGGCTGGTTGTCCGCTTACCGTCGGCGAAGGGAGGGGCGGCCGCACCGGCGCGGTGGGGCTGGCAGGCCAGGCAGTGGAAGGGCCGCCTGATCCGCTGCAAGCCGTCAGCAACAGGACAGCAAGCAGGAGAA
Source organism: Chloroflexota bacterium (assembly GCA_014360805.1). Lineage (NCBI taxonomy): Bacteria > Bacillati > Chloroflexota > Chloroflexota bacterium. The sequence continues at coordinate 3,037 of JACIWU010000068.1, read as the reverse complement.
AGCAGTAGATTCGGATATGCACAGTGCCCTCCTGCTGGATAGATGGTTGGATACGGGTCACACCTCAGCGCATCATTGCCCGAACAGTTCCCGGGCATAGCGGGCGATCAGTTCTTCCAGGTGGCGATCGGTCGCCTCGGGAAGCATCCGCGGCGGGGCGGCGGGGTCGTAGGTCTGGTTGGGCGGGTTGTCGTTCAGGCGTACCCAGGGAACGCCACCCGCTACCGCCGCATTGACCATCTCCACCGCGTGGGTCACCACCGGCTGGGCGTGGTCGCGCTCGGACTGGATGCGCTGATACGGCACACGGATTTGGGCAATAAAGGTCGCCGCCTCGCGCTCGGACCAGAAGGCGTCGTCGGAGCAGGACGGCCAGCGGATGCGCCCCACCTGGCCGCGACAGTCGCCGGTGGTGTAGCGGCGATTCGCGGGGCCTTCCCAGTCTATCAGGAAACGCACGGGCAGGTCCGGATGGCGCGCCAGGGCGCCGCTGCCCATCGTGATGCCGTAAGAGTAGGTAACCAGGCCGATGCGGGATGCGTCCACGTCCGGCAGGGCCGCGGCAAAACGGATCACCGCCGCCAGCCCGTCCTGGTGAATGTGTCCGTTCAGATTCTCTTCTCCCTCGCTGCGGCCGCGCCCGTCGGGGTCAAAGAGGACGATGACAAAGCCGGCGTCGGCCAGCGCCTGAGCCTTGCCGGTACGGAGCAGGGCGCCGCCGTAATCGGTGCCGCCTGGGATCAGGACGAGGGCCGGGAGAGGGCCGGAGGCGTTCTGGGGCCGGACAATCTGGACGTACAGGCGCGCGTTGCTGGCGGGGTTGGTCACCCAGTACGTGTTCGGCGCGCCAGCCGATTCGGCGGGGGGCACGGTCGGCGTGGCCGAGGCCGGGGTGGAGGACGGGGGCGGCGTGGGCGGGGCCGTTCCGGAAGAGGCAGGCCCGCCCAATACCCACATCTCCACTTCCGCCGTCGTCATCCGGCCCACGTACAGGCGCCGCTGTGCCAAGTCCAGCGTAAAGGACTCGCCGATGCCGCTTGCCGGGCTGAGGGGCTGGGCCGCGCGCGCCTGGAGCGTGTCGCGGGCCAGCAGAACCAGGACATTCGTCTCCTGACCGTTGATCTCTTCCACGCCGACGGCCCAGTACGCGCCGGCCACCTCGTCCAGCGCCAGGACCTGTTGCCCGCGCGCCAGTCGGCGGCCGGTCGGCTGGCCGGTCTGAGCGGAAAGTTCAAAGGGGCCGAGGAAGAGCCGGTCGCGCCCGGCGTCCACGAAGAGGTTACCGGTGCCCGGCGCGCCCTGCATCGCCCGCCAGTCCAGGGAACGGAGGTCCTGATCGGCGCGCAGGGTGTATCCGGCAGCGTCGTAGACCGTCAGGCGGCGCTCATCCTTCCGGAAGGCATAGAGCAGGCCGGCGGCCTCGTTCACCGCCACCTGGAGTTGGCCGGGGCCGCCGCCCGTGTCGCCGGTGGGAAAGCCCGCCACTTCTATCTCGCCGATGGCCCGCCCGGCCTCCCAGTCCACAACGGCGATTTTGCCGAACTCGGGATAAGCCGCGTAAGCCCGGCGGTGCGCCGTGTCTACTGCCAGGTCAGGGAGGCGGTCGGTGGTGCCGCGCGGGAGGCCCAGGGGGATCGTCGCCAGCGGGGTGCGGGGAGAGGTCGCCTCGTAGACGGAGAGGGTGCTGTCCCAGGCGTTCAGGACGAACAGGCGCTCGCCGCCGGCGTCGGTGCGGATGGGGATGGGCCAGGTGCCGGCGGTGAAGGTCTCCCAGCCGCCGGTCGCCAGGTCGTAGACCAGCAGATAACTCCCGCCGAGGCGGCTGGTGAGGAAAACCCGCCGCCCGCCGTCGGCCGCGACCACCTGTTCCACCGCGTCGCCCAGGCGCAGCGGGGTCGCCGTGGCGTAGGAGGAGGCGTCTATGCGCCAGAGGACGGAGGCGTCGCCTTCGGGGATGTACAGTTGGCCGTTCGCGGCGTCCAGCGTCAGGCGATGGGGCTTGGCGCCGAAGGCGAGGTCGTGGAGCGTCCGGCCCGTGTTCAGGTCGTACACCTGCAGCCGACCGCCGATGGCCGCCACCTGGCCCTCGGAGGGACTCGCCAGCCAGAGGGCGATGAGGTGTCCCCGGACGGGGTCAAAGGCCAGGTCCTGGAGTTCGCCCACGCGCGGGAGGGAGAAGGCGCTCACTTCCTGGCCGGCAAGGTCCAGCACCTGGACGATGTGATCGGTGGCGACGACCAGGTGGGCGCGGGCGTCGTCGGTAGCCAGAAAGCGCGGGCGCTGTCCTGGCGGGGCGGTGTAGGGAATGGTCTTCACGACCCGGCCTGTTTCGGGGTCCAGGTGGAAGATTTCGCCGCCGCGCTGGGGCCTCAGGTTGAGGACGTAGAGCGCGTCGCCCTGGGCCGTGAGCGCGATGGGGCCGGCAGCGGCTTCCGGGGTAACCGCGTAGAGGGTCTCCAGCGTGCGCCCGTCCACGGCGCGGAAGGTCGGGGCGTCCGGGGTGGTCAGGTAGAGGCGGGCGCGGCCGGTATCCACGGCGACCCACCCGACGTGCTCCGGCAGGGACGCCGGGCCGGCCATTTCATTCGTGTTCAGGTTCAGGCGAAAGAGTTGGTGATGGGAATCGTCCAGAATGTAGAGATAGTTGGCGACGGGGTCCAGGTAGAGATAGCGGTAGGCAGAACCGTCAATGCCGGAATCCATGCCCAGCCACTGTGCGCTGGCTTGGTCCAGGATGGCGATCGGACGGGTGAGGATGCTGGCGACGTAGATGCGCCCGCGCTCAGAGTCTGCGGCAGCGGTGAAGAGTTTGAGGACGTTAGCGTCAGGAGCATGGCCCTGGAGGCGGGCAATGTTCAGGGTGGTCCAGAAGCAGGCCAGGTCGGCGCAGGCCGGCGGAGGCGGAAGCGCCAGAGATGGACCGGTGGTCAGGGTCGCTGTGGGCGGCGGGAGTGCGGCGGTGGGGAATGGCGTCGCGCCGGGTGCAGAGGCCCCCGGCGCTGGTGTCGGCGAGGGCGCGGGCGCGCAGGCCGACAAA
>JACIWU010000067.1 GCA_014360805.1 Chloroflexota bacterium | reverse complement strand
GCAGGCGCAGATTCAAGCACACCATTTGCACGCGTTCATATTCAGAAGGTGCCCATGCCCACGAACCGCCTGAGTTTTCCGACACGCACCTCACCCCTGTCCGCCCCTGAACCGCTCGCGGGGAGAGGGCTAGGGTGAGGGGTGCAATCCCCTCGCCCCGCCTCGCGGGGAGAGGGCTAGGGTGAGGGGCCGCGCCCGACGCGCGAATCACTCCACCGTTACGCTCTTCGCCAGGTTGCGCGGCTGGTCCACATCGCACCCGCGGCGCACCGCCATGTGGTACGCGAACAGTTGCAGCGGGATGACCGTAACCACCGGCGACAGGAGTTCCGGCAGCGGGGGCACGTACAGCACATGATCGGCCTTCTCGGCCAGGTGCGTGTCGCCCTGCGTGCCCAGCGCCAGCACGATGCCGTTGCGCGCCTTGACTTCCGCCACGTTGCCCATGATCTTCTCGTACACGCGGTCGCGAATGGCGATGATCATGACCGGCATGTGGTCGTCAATCAGGGCGATGGGGCCATGCTTCATCTCGCCCGCCGGATAGCCTTCGGCGTGGATGTAGGAGATTTCCTTGAGTTTCAGCGCGCCCTCCAGGGCGATGGGATAGTTGATTCCCCGCCCCAGGTACAGGAAGTCGGCCTTCTCGTAGTATAACTGCGCCAGCGCCTCGTACTCGTGGCCGTTGGCCAGCACGCTCCCCATCAGATTGGGCAGTTCGGCCAAATCCTGGGCCAGCGCCAGCGACCGCTCCCTATCCAGCCGCCCGCGCTTCTGCCCCAGGTACATGCCCAGCAGGTACAAATCCACCAGCGATGTGGTGAACGCCTTGGTGGATGCCACGCCGATTTCGGGGCCTGCCTGCATGTAGATAACGCCGTCGGACACGCGCGCCGCCATGCTCCCCACCGCGTTGACGATGCTCACGATTTTGGCCCCCTTGCGCCGCGCCTCGTCCATGGCCGCCAGCGTGTCCACCGTCTCGCCCGACTGGGTGATGGCCACCACCAGCGTCCGCGGGGTGATGTGCGGGTCGCGGTAGCGGAACTCGGAGCCGTAGTCCACCTCCACCGGCAGGCCCGCCAGCGATTCCAGCATGAACTTGCCCACCAGGCCCGCGTAGGCCGACGTGCCGCACGCCACGATGACAACCCGATCCAGGGCGCGCGCCTCGTCCTCCCCGACGCCCACCTCCGCCAGGATCACCTCGCCGGTCTCAAAGTCCATGCGCCCGCGAATCGTGTCGGTTACGGCGCGGGGCTGCTCGTAGATTTCCTTCTGCATGAAGTGCTTGTACTCGCCCTTGGCTGCCGCCACCGGATCGTAGGGCACGGTGTGGGGCGTCTTGGACACCGGTCCGCCCGTCAGGCGGTAGTACTGCGCGCCGCTGCGCGTTACGACGGCCATCTCGCGGTCTTCCAGGAAGACCATGCGGCGCGTATGCTCCAGAATCGCGGGGATGTCCGAGGCCAGGAACATCTCGTCGTCGCCCAGTCCCACCGTTACGCCTCCCGCGTTGCCGATGCGCGTCGCCACAAGCCGGTCGGGTTCGCGCGACGTCATGACGACAATGGCATGAGCGCCGCGCAGCCGCTGGAAGGCCGCCCGCGCCGCCTCGGCGATGTCGCCCTGGTAGTACTTCTCCACGAGATGCACGATCACTTCCGTGTCGGTATCCGAGCGAAATCGGTGCCCTTCGGCTTGCAGTTCCGCCTTCAGCGCCATGAAGTTCTCCACGATGCCGTTGTGGATGACCACGATCTCGCCCGTGCAATCGGTGTGGGGATGGGCATTGCGCTGGCTGGGCCGGCCATGGGTGGCCCAGCGCGTGTGGCCGATGCCGACGGGGCCGTGCACCGGCTCGCGTTCCAGGATGGCGGCGAGGTTGGCCAGTTTGCCGGCGTCCCGGCGGACGACCAGGCAGCCCTCCTGTAGCACGGCGATGCCCGCCGAGTCGTAGCCACGATATTCCAGACGACGCAGGCCGTCCATGATGATTTGCGTTGCGTCGCGGGGGCCGATGTATCCCACAATCCCGCACATAAGCGTTCCTCCTGTGATGGCCGTTAGCCTTTAGCCGTCAGCCGTTAGCGGCATCCGTCGCTCGCTGATCGCCGACCGCTGACGGCTGACGGCTGCTCGCCGACTGCTGACCGCTAACCATGGGGCATGCGCAACAAAGGCGCGTGAGGCCCCTCCGTGTGGATACTTCGCGGGACGATGAGTCTCGCCCGATCCCTGCGCGGCCCTTTGTCCCGGCGGTCGCCCGCGCGGATTTGGGGACGCGCTCGTTTTGGAGGGGAGTTGTGGGGGCGGGATCGCCCCCGGAGGCTTCCGCCGATCTTCCGATTTTCCCGGCGCGCGCCGGTTAGCCTCACCGCGAGGTGAGGAACCTCCGTCCTCGTCAACTGGGCAGGCGGCTCAACACGCGGCCCTCACCGCCCAGTCCAGGCGCTATTCTCCCCGATGAACTACCGTTTACGTAATCCGCTGCACCACCTCCTTCCGAACCCGACGCGCGGATTATACAAATAGCGCGGCCCCGTGTCAAAGCGCGCCCCGGCGCCGCCTCACTCGTCCAGCAGCCGCTTCTGTCCCGTGATCTTCTGGATGTCCGTGATGTCCTGAGTTACCTCCAGCGTGCCCAGGTAGCGCCCGTCCTTGCCCCGCACGGGGAAGTAGCGGATGTGAATCAGACGTCCGTTCATCTGAATCCAGAACTCGGCCACCTCGCGCCGCCCCGCCTTGAAATCCTCCAGGATGCGGTTGACCACGTGGACGCTCTTCTGGGGATGGCACAACTGGACGGAGCGTCCGATGATAGCAGGGGTGCGCGGGAAAATCCGCTCGCGGCCCATGCTGAAATAGCGCACCGTGTCGTCCGCGCCCACGAACGTGATGTCCGCGGGCAGCGCGTTGAGCACCGCCTCCAGTTCGGCGGGCGTCAGTGCGCCCGATGGCAGGCGAATCTCCCCCTCGCCGACCTGCGCCTCCAATTCTTCGCGCGCGCCGATGACCTCAGGTGGCGTGAAGTAACAGTAGCCCAAATCGTCCATGGACGCCTTGATCGCCTTGAACTCCTCGTCAGAAATCAGGCGCAGGGCGGTGGGGAACAGGATATTCTCTTCCTTGTAGAAGTGGCTGGGCACGCCCTCGGCCAGCGCGTGCAGGTGGGGCAGGATGGCCGCCTTGAACTCGGCGAAGGCGCGCGTCCCCCGCTGCGCCAGCGCCTCGGCAGCCGCCTTGACGGCGGCGCGCTGCTGGTCGTGCTCCATCCACATGATGGACGGCGGGCCGGTTACCCCGTGTTTCTCCAGCACCGGAAACAGGCAGTTCTCCTCGCGCACTTTGTGCTTGTTGTACTCTTGGAAGTCGCGCAGCAGTGCATCCAGGCGCTCCAGTTCGCCCTCCACGGCGCTCCAATCCGTCGCCCGCTCCAGGAGTCCGATGACCTCGGCCAGATCGCGCGCGTCGCCCTTAACGTATTCGTGCTCCTTGAGCAGGATGTAGATCGGATGCCCAGGGCCTTCGCCTGGCTTCTCCTTCTCCACCGCCTCGCGCAGCACGGCCAGATGGACATCGCACAGGCGCTGAATCTCCTCCGCCGGCATCCCCTCGGCGATGAGTTCCTGCTCGGCCCTGGCGATGTCGGCAGGGCCGATCTCGCCCAGGAGCGTCCGGAATCGGCTCTTGAGCATCTCGGGATCTGCCCCCAGGTGCAGCGCCTTGATGAGTTGCTTCAGCATTTCCTTCTGATTGCCGAACAGTTCGCTCATGACCTCCTCCACAAGAGATAACGTCGTTCCATCGTCAGCGGCGCTGATTATAGGCGAAGACCCCGCGCGTGGCTGTAACAAAAGTCCCAACTTGCGCGCGCTAACTTGGCTCGGCGAAGCGCAGCCCCCAGAGGAGCGGCGTGCTGAAAGGCGGGTGGCCCTCCAGCGCGCGCCGCACCTGGGCCACGGCCTCGTCGGCGTGCGCCTCCAACATGCGCCGCCCGCGATCGGGGTCGGCCTCGGCCGGCGCACCCATGTAGGGCGGCATGGGTCTGGCGTTCTGCCACGACAGCCCTGACCCCATGTACTCCAGGTCGCGCCCCAGCGTATCGGCGCCCAGCAGCCCGATGACGCCGCCCAGCAGCGACAACACGCGGTACAAATGGTTGTCGCGGTTGATGGTGGCGGGCGGCACCTGCCGCCAATCGGCCGCGACGCGGTCGGGGGCGATGGCCAGCATGAGTGAAGTCTCGTTGGTGCCGGCGTGCGCATCGTCAATGTCGCCGCATGAGCGCGGGGCTGTGCCGGTCGCCTCCAGCAGGGCCGGGTCGTGCTCCACCATGCGGCGGTAGAAGTTGAGAAACGGGCAGATGAGCGCGAAGTGGTGCTTCTTCCACGCCTTGCGCACCGCCTTCTCAATGGCCGCCTGGTGGCGCGCCCCGCCGTGATTGTCGGTTACCAGCATCCACTTGAACCCGAGACCGGCAAGGCTGGCCGCCGTGGAGACCAGCAGCAGGTGGATGGCCCTGCTGTCAATCTTCACAGACCCGGGCGCCGGAATCGGATCCGCGCCCAGCGCGACGCTGGGAAAGACCAGATAGTCCAGTTCGGGCATGGCCGACTGAAGTTTCTGTATCACACGGTCGCGCAGCGCCTCGGCCACGAACACATCGGTGCCCAGCGGCAGATGGGGGCCGTGCGTCTCCAGCGGACTCAGCGCCATGACGGCCAGGGTGCGGGTTCTGTCCAGGGCCAGCAGTTGAGGTTGGGTCAGTTCGGCGTAGTGGTAAACGGTTCCGGCCATGCGCACCTCCTCGGAAAAGATGCCAGCGAACGAGCGGGGCCAGTGTAGCGCAACGCCCCGCGGACGTCAAGGCGGCGCGGCCCCGGCAGCCTCAATGGGGCGGCGTGGCGCCCGCGCACAGGCCCAAGAAACACAAGGCCGCGAGGAGTCTCGCGGTCTCGCACCACAAACGCACATGATTGACGCCAAAGCGGCCGGGGCAACCGCGCCCGTGCCCGGCGCTGAACGGGCGCGCTTTCCGCCCGACCCGACCCATGAGGGCACAGCCCGGGCTAATCCTGAACCGCTGGCGCTTGCTCCTCAAATACCAATCTTTTATCCCCGGCCCCAGTGTAGCCACATTGTCCCACGCGCGGCGAGTTTACGACGGGCAGGAAGCCTTCCTCCCAATCCTCGTGCTCCTCCGCATGGGCCGCGCAATAGGGTGTAGGGGGGAAGTCAAACGCATAGACCCACTCGGCCTGCTTGTCGCATAGCGCGCACGGGATGGACGGGGCGTAGTTGCGCGCCAGGACCCGAATCTTTTCCTCTGGCACGCTGCCCTGCCGCTCGCCGACGACTTTCAGTGTCAGCGTTGTCGTTGTACCAAAGTCGTACTCGTGAACAAAGACGACGCCCGGGGAGAGTACCGAATAAAGTTTGCAACTCATGCTCTCCGTTGGCAGGGGCGAGCCAAAGAAACCCGTCCACATGGCATGCCCCGCGCCCGTATCCCTCTCGTAATCGGCGCCCTTGATCGTGAAGGCGCTCATGTGGTCGCAGCATTCCAGCCAGATGGCGCGCAGGAAGTCATCCAGCGCGGCAAGGGTGGCGCTGGCGGGGATTTCCAAGTGCAACCAGTACTCGGGGGCATACTTCCCCTCAACCCGCAGATGAAAGAGCCGAACGGGCTTCCCCTCTTGTGCCGTTTCATGCTTCCGCACGCAGGCCTTGAGGTGGCGAGTCATGGCGTTCTTGGCGAATGTCCCGCCGCACAAAAAGCATTTGCCGTAGGACACAACTTGTGGGGCCATTGCAGCCTCCTTACCTAGCCCTGAACTGCATTCTCACCGCACTATACCACGATTCCCAAAGAAACGCCAAACCCCCTTCTTGCACCGCGTCCAGGCGCGCCCTCCGGCGTCGCGAATTGCCAATTTCACCCGCTGTGCTATAATGGGCGCGGCTCCAAGCCACACCAAGCACGAGGAGAGGTCCATGTTCAACCCGATCGCCGCCTTCCTGGGGCTATTCTCCCTGGACATCGGCATTGACCTGGGAACGGCCAACACGCTGGTTTACGTCAAAAGCAAGGGCATCATCATCAACGAGCCGTCCTGGGTGGCTGTGGACAAGAGAACCAAGCAGGTGCTGGCCATCGGCAGCGAGGCGAAGGACATGGTCGGACGCACGCCCGCCAACATCACCGCCATTCGCCCCCTGCGCGACGGCGTCATCTCCGATTTCGTCGTTACCGAGCGGATGCTTCACTACTTCATTCGCAAGGCGCACGAGAAAATGGTCTTCAGCGTGCCGCGGCCGCGGGTCGTCGTGGGAATTCCCAGCGGCGTTACCGAGGTGGAAAAGCGCGCCGTGTCCGACGCCTGCCTGAGCGCGGGCGCGCGCGAGGCATACCTCATTGAAGAACCCAAGGCGGCGGCCATCGGCGCGGGCCTCCCCATCACCGAGTCCGTCGGCAGCATGATCGTGGACATCGGCGGCGGTACCACCGAGGTGGCGGTGCTCTCGCTGGGCGGCGTCGTGGTCAGCCGCTCCATCCGCGTCGCTGGCGACGAGATGGACGACGACATCATCAACTACGCGCGCCAAAAGTACAACCTCCTCATCGGCGAACGCATGGCCGAGCGGGTGAAGATCGCCATCGGATCGGCGTACCCGCTGCCCGAAGAGAAGACCATGACCCTGCGGGGCCGCAACCTGGTTACGGGCCTGCCCGAAGAGGTGGAAGTCTCCAGCATTGAGATTCGCGAGGCCCTCGCGGGATCTGTCGCCACCATCGTCAACTCCGTGAAAGAGGCGCTGGACGACACCCCGCCCGAGTTGGTGGCCGACCTGATGGAGAACGGCATCGCGCTGGCCGGGGGCGGCGCGCTGTTGCAAGGAATGGCCACGCGCCTAAGCGAAGAAACCCACATGCGCGTCTACGTGGCCGAGAACCCCATGTGGTGCGTGGCGCTGGGGGCCGGCAAGGTGCTGGAAAACCTGGATTCCCTGCGCAAGGTCCTGGCCGATAGCCGCCGGCCAAGAAAGCGGTAGAGAAACTGTGGCGTTTGGCGTTCAGCCGTTAGCCGCTAGCCTATAGCCTTTAGCCTATAGCCTTTGGCCTTGGGGCGATGGCACTGCCCAACGCCTCCGAACCCAGACGAATGGCCCGCTGCCAAGGGCTAACCGCTGACCGCTGAAGGCTAAAGGCTAATGGCTGACCGCTATTGGCTGACGGCTTGACGCTACTACCCAAAGCGAGATTCCCATGCATTCGCGGACAGACACACCCACTGCCCTTATCGTCGCCATCATCGTCCTCATCGCGGCCTTTCTGGTCTCCCAGACGGGCCTGTTTCGCCCCGTGCGCGACCTGGCGACGACGCTGCTCGCGCCGGTGCAGGATCAATTCTCCCGTCTGAGCCGCACCGTGAGCGACTGGGTACAGGGCGGGCGCGACATGGTGGCGCTGCGCGAGGAGAACCGCGACCTGCGCGCCCAGTTGGACCGCCTGTCCGTGCAACTGCTCCAGTTGGAAGAGGCGAACAAAGAGATTGAGCACCTGCGGGCGCTGCTGAACTTCACCCAGACGTATCCGGCCTATCAGTTCAAGGGCGCAGAGGTGGTGGGCTACGTCGTCGGCAGTGGTGCGTCCAACTTGTTCCCCGACCTGGTGCTGAACGTGGGCGCGCGCGACGGCATCCGCCGCAACATGCCCGTCGTAACCGAGCGCGGGCTGGTGGGCCGCGTGCTGGATGTGTACCCCAATGCGTGCCGCGTGCTGCTCATCGTGGACGCGCGCAGTTCGGTGAACGCCATGATTCAGCGCAACCGCGTTACCGGCCTGGTGGAGGGGCGGCCCGGCGGCAAACTCGTCATGACCCACATCCCCCACGACAGCAGCGTGGCCGAGGGCGACGTGGTCATCACGTCGGGCCTGGGGGGCATGTTCCCCAAGGCGCTCATCATCGGGCAGGTGTCCAAAGTCATCCGCGACGAGGTGGGGCTGTACCAAGAGGCCGAGGTACAGCCGACGGTGGACTTCGGCGGCCTGGAGCGCGCCCTGGTCATCACAAACTTCACCCCCACCGAGGTGCCGTAGGGGTACAGCGTGCTGTGCCCGTGGGCGCACGGCACCCCCCACCCGACGGCAACCCAAACGCGCGCGAATTCGCGGTCGCGTCTCCACGGGCCGGACGTCCCGCCGCTACGGGCCGACGACGAACTCCCGATCCTCGGCCAGGTCGGCCTGGAACTCGCGCACCTGGCCGCCCGCACCCCTGACGACGACATGCAGCGGGATGCCCCACGTCCCCGGCTGCTTCTGCACGTACAGGCGGTACGCGCCCTGCGCCGCCGACGCCGGCAACCGATAGCGGAACGTAACCTCCTGCGCCTCGCCGGGCTTCAACACCAGCAGGCCATCCCACACCGCCAGGCCCGCCTCCGATTCGGCCAGGTCGCCGTCCTCCAGCCCCTCGCGGGCCAGCAACTCGGCCCCCGCCGGCGTGAACACCCGCACATAGTCCCAGTAGCAGCGATCCATCATGTCCTGGTACGTGTCCCCGTAGCGCGATTCGTGCACGCACACGTCCAGGCGGGCCTGCGATTCGTGGGCGTAGCCGATCTGCAACAACGCCGTGGCGTCGGCCAGGTTGACCGTGTACGTGATGCTCTGGCGAATCATGGGGTTCACCTTGTTGAACCCCACGTTGCTGTCCACCACGAAGAGGTAATCGCCCTGCGTCGGCACGATGGCGCCGTCCCACTTCTGCCGATGGAGCGTGTCCTGCACAGGCGGCAGGAACAGCAGCAGGTGGCGCTCGTTCAAAAGGCGCAGCACCGTCTGGGCCACTTCCGCCATGTCCAGGTCGCCCGTGCGCTTCATCAGGCGCTCTATGACCGACTTCGCCAGGACGCCCATGAAGTTCTTGCGGAGTTTCCACCACTGCGGGTCATTGCTGGCGATGTCAGGCCCGCCCACCGGCGACGCCCAGTAGTACTGAATACGCTCCAGCAGGTTGTCGGCGGTGATGGTGTCGTTGTACTCTTCCAGGCGGATGGGGTCTGCCGCAGCCACCAGCAGTTGGAGCGCGGGCGTGTCCATGGCGACAACCCCGTGCACCTTCTTGCCGGTGTCCTGCTCGTACAGTTCCCAGGCCTTGCGCGCCGACGTGGGGAAGTCGGCCCACCAGTTGGCGTCGCGCAGCAGGAGAATCTGCGCCCACATGTGGGTCTCCAGCGCGACGGGCGGGATGGGATGCGGCTTGGTCAAATCCATCACCGAGTAACTGTCGGCGAAGGTAACGGACGTGATCTCGCCGCGATTGACCTCCACGATGCCCACGCCGCTGATGAACCCACCCGTGGCGCGGATTTCATCGCTATTCTGCGCCAGGATGAGATACCGACGCGGGCCATCGGCCCCCAGCAATTCCGGCGCAGCCCGCAGCAGGTCGGGCGCGGCGGCCAACACGGGGATCGCCCGATCCACCAGCGGGGCGAACCGCGCCAGCCTGGGCGACAGGCGGCGCGTGTCCACCTTGCCCCACGCCTCCGCCGCCCGCCGCAGGGCCTCTTCCGCCTGCCGCAGGGCTTGTGTGTCGCCCGGCGTGCGCGTAGCCAGCGCGGCCAGCATCGCCCCCGCGCCGTTGGGCAGCGCCGCCACCGCCGGCTTCACCTCGCCGTACAGGAGCGAGCCGCCGTCCAGTGCGTTCTGGGCCGCGTCCACTAGGTGGGGCAGCGCCGCCAGGTCGCCCCCGATGCCGGGAACCCATCCGAACCACGCCGCCGCCCCCACGGCGAATCCCCAATCGCGGCGCGCCGATGCCACCAGGCGGCGGGCCGCGTCCAGATGCGCCGCCAGTTCGTCCGCAGCGCCGGCACGGCTCAATCCCCGAAGCCCGTCGCTCCGCACGGCGCTCCAGTAGGCCGCCTCGGCCCGCGCCTGGCGAATCAACCCCGGCAGGCGCGCGACCCGCGGCCCAAAGGCGACCAGCAGCCCCGCTAGCAGGGCCGCGACGACCCAAAACAGCGGCGCGCGATAGAAACGGCGCGGCGTGGCGTCAATGTTCATCGGCTCACCCTCAACAGAGGCCCGGCAGGCTCCACCCTCCAGCCCCCAGGCGCAAGGTAGTTCGCGGTAACGAAAATCGGGCGGTCATCCACGTTCCCGCCGATAAGTTGGGCCAGGAACGCTTCCTGCGGCAGGTTCGCGTCGGGCAGAACCAGATGGGGATTGCGACGCAGCACCTGCGCCCGGTACCAGTCCAACCGCAACAGGGGGACGGATAGAACCTCGCCGCAAAATGCGCCGTCCAGCGCCCAGCGGGCATACCACAGGGCGAAGGTCTGGCGGTCGCCGTCGGCCAGGACCAGGGCGTCCGTGGGCAGCGCCGCCAGCGACGCGTCCACATACGCCTGGGCCTCGCGGTCGCCGCGCAGGTCGCACGCCGCCCAGTTCATGCCCAGGGAGAGCACAGGCATCGCCACCAGCGCGGCCACGAGGCCCACCTGCGCCGCGCGAGTCAGGCCCGCCCTTCGCGCCGCGACGCGCTCCGCGATGTCCCCCAGGCCCGCCGCGATCCAGACCGCAAACACGGCCAGCGCCGGCAGCAGGTACACAAAGGAGTCCGTCGTATCGTACCCGATGGCGTACACCGTGATGAGGCCGAACAGCCCCAGCAGCCCCCACGACGCGGCCTTGTCCCGCTCGTGAAGGGCCAGCGCCCCCCACAGCCCCAGCGCAACGCCCCACACCTTGAACTGGCCCAACAGGAGCGAAGCCCACGCGCCCACGCGAGATGGCCACTCCCCGAGCGGCAAGCCGAACACATACGGCCGATATGGCGCGGCCGACACTACCCACCAGAACCCCGCCAGGGTGCGCGGCTCGCCCCAGTTGATGGGCGGAGACGCCGCCGCCCGCAGCGGGAGGTAGATGTACAAGGCCAGGCCCAGCGCCGCCAGCCCAACCGCCTCGCCCCAACTGCGCCCGTCGGCGCGGCGGCGTTGCTGCCACGCCCACACGCCCGCGGGAACAAGGCACGCGGCGATGAGCGGATGATGGGCCATGCCCAACCCGAACAGCAGCCACGCGGCCCGCCATGCTCCTCTGCTCGCCGTGTTGCGCCAATGGAGCAATGCGGCCAGAAGCCCCATGGCCAACAGCCCACCCAGGGCGTACACCTCGGCGATGACCGCCTGGCCCCACGGGATGGGCGCGAAGGCCCACATCAGCGAGGCCGACAGGGCCAGCGGCCAGCGCGACAGGCCGACCAGCGCCAGGCACAACCGGAACAGCGCCCAGGCCGCCCCCGCGCCTGCCACCGCCGACAGGAGCGCCACGCGGTGCGCCGGCGTGCCCCAGCCCACCAGCAGGAACAGCCGCGCCAGGAGCGTGTACAGCGGATACCCTGGCGGATGGGGGATGCCCAGCGTGCGGGCCGCGGCGATCAGGTCCCCGCCATCGGCTCCCTCGTGCGCCCACGTCAATCCCACCGGCAGCGTGGCCACATAAACGACCAGCGGAGTCGCGAAGACCAGCATCTCTGCCGCGCGCGCGCCACGGGGTGAGGATAGGCCGCTGGAACCGCGTCTCATCTCCGCCACAGCCTCCCCGGCAGGAATCGCACCATCCCCACGGCCAGCCCCACGCCCAGCGCCGCCGTGCGCACCCAGAGGAGCGCCGGCGACGCCACAGCCACGGGGAAGTCCTTGCGGGCCGCCCGCCACGCAAACGGCAGGGTCGTGGCCGTCAGCGCCAGCGCCGCCGCCCCAGGCCACCAGAAGGATACCAGCCCCGCCGCCGCAGGCACGCACAACGCCAACGCCAGGTAGAACAACGCCACCTGGGCGCGCTGGGACGGTGGCGTATGGGTGTCGCGGGCGAGTTTGTTGGGGTGGGCCTGCACAATCCGCGCCTTCCAGAACCCGATGTAGTACTTCTTCCGCGCGTAAGCGCGCAGCGAGTCGGCGTGGCGGTGATAGACGATGGCATCGGGCACGAACACCAGGCGGTATCCCTGATTGGCCAGGCGGAACGAGAAATCCTGATCCTCCACGAACCGCACGGAAGGGTCAAACCCGCCGCCCTGCACGAACGCGTCGCGGCGGTAGGCGGCAGAGTAGGTGTCCACAAAGTCAATGTCCTGAAGCGGCTTCAGCAGCCGATACTTGTCCTCGTATTCCAGTTGGACGAAGCGCGCCACGAGCGAACGTTGGCGCGTGCGGTACACGCCCCGCGCCCCCGCGACCGACGCATCCGCAAAAGGCGCGACCATGCGCGCCATCCAATTGGGCGTCGGCTCGCAGTCGGCGTCGGTGAACAGCAGCAGCGACCCGCGCGCCACGGCCACACCGTGATTGCGGGCGGCGGCAGCCCCCCCGTGCGCCGTGCGCTCTACCCGCGCCCCTGCCGCCTCGGCGATGGCGGCCGTGTCGTCGCTGGAGCCGTCGTCCACCACGATGACCTCATAGTCGGGCGGACCTCCCACCTGTTTGCGCAAGGCATCCAGGCAGGCGGGCAGCGTGGCCGCCGCGTTGCGGGCCGGAATGATGACGGAAACCGTTGGCGATGGGCCTTCGGTCATGCGCTCACCTCGCCCGTATTATACCCGCGCGCGGCCGTATGCAAAACGCCGCGTCTGTGCGCCTTCTGCCATGGGGCACGGAGAGCACAGGAGGAGGATCGGAGATTGGCGCAAGTAGGGCAGGTTTCCGTACCTGCCCCTGGCTTCCGGCGGCTATGGAAAGCCGCCCTACTGCCAGCCCTTCGCCAGCAGGGACTGTGGCGACGCAGGGGGCTATTGCGAACGGACAGGCTCCGGCGGCCGACCGCCCTCGCCCAGGAACAAATCGGGATACAACTCCCTGGCGCAGTCAGGGCAAATGCCGTGGCTGAAATCCAGATTGGAATGCTTGGCGACGTAGGCTTCTACGCTCTCCCAGTACTCCTCATCGGTGCGCACACGCTTGCAGTTGGCGCAGATGGGCACGATGCGGCGCAACGCGTCCAATTCGGTGATGTCCTCCAACGTCGCCAAGACGAGCCGCTGCCCCTTGTACTCAAATGGCGCCGTGCTGATGAGCAGGTGAAATTCCTGCGGCTGGCCCTGTCGCACCAGCAACATCTCGGTCTTACGCCGAATCACGCGGTCGCCCGCTATGGATTCCCTGACCGCATTGCGCAGGGCGCAGTTGGCGCAAAACGGACTTGTGCCGCATCCCCCTGCACTTTCCAGCGCATGGACGCACTGCAACGCGTTCCCGCAGAGTTTGGGAAGGTTGTCTTTCCCCGACGTGCCCAGCATTTCCAGACCGGCCGTATTGCAATCCAAGATCTGCACGCGCCTGTCCACGACGAATATCGCCGCCGGAATGGCATCCAGGACGGTGCGGACATAGTCATTCACCTGGAGTTGGTTTTGCTCCATGGACAACCTGCCTCAAGCGAAAATGCGCGTGGTATTATGTGTATTTATGCTCCTGAAGTCAAATATCCGCATTCATTCGCCTCGGTTTCATTTTGTGTTGGCGACCCCGCACAACCGATGCCGTCGGCCAACGCCATTGGACAGACGGCGCGGAATCGGCTATCATTCTACATGCGGCATCCTGCGCACTCCGCGCAAAGGCCCGCGAGGGGAGGACGAACATGCGGTGGAACCGACGGCAATTCCTGGAGGGGCTGGGCATCGTCCTGGCGTCGGTCGTGCTGTCGCGGTGCAGACCGCCCGCCGCCCAGAAAGACGACTGGGACCGCGTGCGCGATGCCTGGTACGGCCTGGACCGCCTCGCCCACGACGCCAAGGACCTGGATCGCGGCCAGAAAACCCGCGACCAACTCATCGCCGACCATCTGGCCGCGCTGGATAGCCTGGTGCGCGCGGGGCTTATCGGCGCGGCACAGGCCGAGGACATCCACGTGGCCTTCCAGGCGGCGGCCCAGCATGTCTGGCGCGCCAACGCCCCCATCACGTGCTACATCCCCGCGCCCTACCCGCAGTACCGCATCATAGGCGCCAGCGACCTGGCCCAACAGGCCGACATCCTCGCCGAGATGGCCCAGCGCAGCGCCATTGACCCCGCCACCGTCGCCCTCGCCCAGACCTCCATCCAGCGCGACATGGCCATCCTGGCGCTGACCGACGAGGACGAGAAGGCGCTCATTGAAGCCCTGCGCCAGACCGCAGGCGACAGCAGCCAGTACCCCTCGCTGGAAGAACTCCAACTGGACATCCCGCCCGAAGCCGTGGCCGCGGCGAGTCTGCTGGTGGACATCCTGCTGGGCAAGAAGTAGCGCGCATGGGCAGGCCCCGTCTTCAGACCCTCATCCTGGAAATGACCCAGGACTGCGACCATGCGTGCCTGTACTGCTACAACCCGTGGAGGCGCCCAGGCGCGCGGCCCGCTCCCGCCCGAACCCAACCTGACGCGACCGCGCTCCTGGCCCATGTGCTGGCCCAGGTTGACTGCAGCCACGTAACCCTCACGGGCGGCGAGCCGCTCCTGTGCGAGGACCTGGAAGAGACGGTGGGCTTCCTTACGCGGCGGGGCGTGCGCGTCAACGTCATCACCAACGGCCACCGTCTGACAGACGCCCGCGCCGCCGAACTCATCCAGCGCGGCGTGAGCCTGTTCGCCGTGCCCCTGCTCAGCCATCGCCGCGAGACGCACGACGCCCTGTGCGGCACCGAAGGCGCTTTTGACGCCGCGCTGGCCGCCCTGGCCCGCATCCGCGCCCATCGCGGCACCGCCGCCGTCGCCTTCGTCGCCACCCGCCTCAACATCGCCGACCTGCGCGATACCCTGCGGCTGGCCTTCGCCTTTGGCGCGCGGGGCGTGCAGATCAACCGCTTCAACCCAGGCGGGCGCGGCGCGGCCCACCTGGACTTGCTCCCCACGCTGGAACAGGTGCGGGATGCCCTCGGCGTCGCCGATGCCCTGGCCGCCGAACTGGGCATCTCCGTGGCGGTCTCCATCCCCATCCAGCCGTGCCTAGTGGCCCTGGACGCCTATCCCCACTTGAACTTCGGCTTCTGCGCGGCCGGCACAGAGCGCGCCTACTACACCCTGGACCGCGCCGGCAACGTCCGCCCGTGCAACCACAGCGCGACGGTGCTGGGGAACGTGTGGGAGCGCCCTTTCGCGGACATCATCGGCGGCGAGGCGATGGCAGCCTTCGCTGCGGCGACTCCGGCGTTCTGCCAGCCGTGCCCCCTGCGCGACACATGCCAGGGCGGGTGCAAGGCCGCCGCCGAGGCGTGCTACGGCGACCTGCGCGCCGAGGAGCCCTTCCTGCGCGCCAACATCGGGGCGGCGCGGCGGTTGCCGTAGCGCCGTTCACGCCACCCAGCGCAGCAGCGCCAGCGTCCCCAACACCAGAAGCCCGAAGTACTCCAGCCGCACCCGCCACGTCAACTGCTGACGAAGGTGGTGCTGGAGGATGCCCGTGAGCGCATAGGCCACGAGGAGCAAGATGAGCGCCGCGCCCGTCGGGGAAAGACCCCCTTGCGCCATCCGACTCGCCCCGCCCCCGATGATAGCACCCACGAGAGGCGCGTAGAGGGCCACCGAATCGGGCGTGCGCTCGGGCAGTCGCAGCAGGTCCAGCGCCACGAGTCCCGCCGCCACCCCGCACAACGCGCCAGCCTGCGCGGGCGTCAGGTTGCCGGTGAGCGCCGCCGTGAACGCCGCCAGCGCCGCCGCGTAGTCGGCCATGTTCAGCGCCCAGCGCGCGCGGGCATAAGGCCGCTCGGCGGCGTCCACCGTGGCCCACTCCAGCCACAGCACGCCCGCCATGGCCGCGCCGACGCCGACGGCCAGCCCCACGACGGCCGCCCCCGACCGCAGCCGCGCCGCATGGACGACCGCAGCGGCCGCCAGCACAGCAGGGGTGGGCCAGTAGTGGGCCGTGTGGCTCAACTCGCCGCGGCGCGCCTTGGGGTGGGCCGCGATGACCTCATGAGTGCCCAGGGCCGCGCATACCGCCATCGCCAGCGCCCACACGGGCGTGGCCCCCAGGGTGAAGTCCCACGAGACCTTGCCGAGCGTGCCCTGCATCGTCCGGCCGAAGGGACCGACCCACGGCGCCACGGCCACTCCCAGCGCCAGCCACGCCGCCACGGTGAGGATATACGTTCGCGGGGATTTCACTGCGCCACTCCGACGGGATTCTTCGCCGGCATTGTACGGGCGGCGGGGCGGCGTGTCAAGCGGGCTTGACCCAAACACGTAGGGCGGCTTTCCGTAGCCGCCGGACGAAGGGGGCAGGTATGGGAAGCTGCCCTACGCTCGCTAACCGCTATGCACGAATAACACGAATTCACACGAATGGAGAATAGATCCCAAGGGCCTCCGAGGCCCGTTGTCCGCAGACACGTAGGGCGGCTTTCCATAGCCGCC